>NZ_CP089291.1:1572500-1780000 GCF_022818495.1 Fodinisporobacter ferrooxydans
TGTCTACTATATACTGACAGCGTTTCTCTTTATTTGGGTGGCACTTTTTCAAATTGGCAGAGTCTTGCCGCTATGGGCAAAAGGAATCACGACAGCACCTGTATCGTTGTTCACCATACATTTTACCATTCTGGGATTTATGCTGACGGCTGCATTTGGGGTCATGTACCAGTTTATCCCCATCGCATTCCAAGCTCCGCCCATTGGCAGACATGTTCTGTATTGGCATTTGCCGATTCACGCACTGGCTAGCGTAGTATTGTCAGTTGGTTTTTTGCGCTTTCAAATGCAGATGGTGATGATCGGAGGCATCTTTTTGCTATGCAACTCCATTGCTTATTTGACGGTTGTTTTGCAAAGCTACCGAAAAGCCAGGAATCAGACATTTGTTCATAAAGGCATGCTTCTTCCCATAGTCGCTGTTGTCGTTGTCATGATCTTTGGAATTTGGATGGCAGCCGGTTTGCCGGGGACTGGCCAAGCGCTCCTGGAAGCGCATATTTTTCTTGGTGCGTTTGTTTTCTGGAGCGGACTTGTGATTGTCTTATCGTATAAGTTGATACCGATGTTTACACTGAGCCACGGGTATAAAATTTCACAAAAGACGACGATATTTCTCTATTTTTTCAGTCTTGCTCTCATGATGATTGGCGATATTGCATTCCGTACAGGCCCACAGTTCTTGGGGCAAGTCATTATTATTCTGGGTGCGGTGCTTGGGATTGCCGCTTATATTCGCTTCACCGTCGACATTTATAAAATATTGCAAGCGAGAAAGCGCAAGTCGATCGTTTTGCCAATTCGATATTCGCTTGTTTCTACAGGTATTCTGATTCTTTCAGGAATCTTGGCTTTTCTTATGATCGCTTTTCAGCAAGCGCAATTCTTCTATGGCATTGGCTATGTCATGTTGTTTGGCGGATTTGTGCCATTGATATTTTCCTATGCGCAGAAAATTATCCCGTTTTTGTGGTATGAGTACCGTTTCAGCCATCGTCCGGAACGCAAACAAGCGCCGTTGATGGACGATATGGTGTCGCATTGGAGAGCCAAATGGTCGATGAATCTTTACTATTTGGGAGTATGTATCGGCCTCCTTCATTTTTTCATCCGATACGGGAATGGTGCCTATGTTCCGCAGTGGGTGGATTCGATTGCAGATCCGCTCAGCGGGATCTTGTCCATGGTTGCCGGTGTCCTGCTTTTCTCAGCCCTTGTGCGCGTATTGACAATCGGTGGACCGCGGCCAAAAGATTAGCCAACAACAAGTGATGTATCTCACAACATGTGATGCAAATTGATTGTATTCTAAGCTCAAGTTGAAACACAATATATTTTATGCAAACCATTCGGAGTATGGGAGGCGTTTCAAATGGATCAAAGAATTGTCGATCTGGATGTAAGAGACATTTTAAAGGCTAAGCTGGAGCCATTTCAAAAAATTATGGAAACGGTAGGAAGTCTGCAAGAAACAGACATCTTGCAATTGCATACCACATTTCGCCCGACGCCTTTATTGAAAGTATTGGGGAAAAAGGGATACAATCATGTAGTTTTGCAAATGGATAAAGAACATTTCATCATTCAATTTTATAAGGAATCATTTGATATGCCGGTTTTCCGTTTGAATAATTTAGGATTGGAGCCGCCGCAACCGATGATTCGGACATTGGAGATGCTGGACAATCAGAAAGAATTCCAGGAAGGGGAAGCGAGACTCGAAATCTGGAATGAGCGTGTTCCGGCGTTTTTGTTGCCGGAGTTGGATGAGCGGGGTTTTTCGTACAAAATAGTGGAAGAATCAGAAGGGGAAGTTCACGTACAGATTTTTCGCTAAACGTTGACCGACTAGGAAGTGAGCAGCATGAACAAAACAACAAGCCATTCACCGCCGTTTGCCCTGCCCATGCGCTACATTACATTAGGTGTAGTATTGTTCGGCTTGTTTGCATTACAGTTACTGGCTGAATCTTTATTTCATCCGTTTCAAATGGCACTGATGCCGTCTGTTGTGGCATTGACACATTTGTTGACACTCGGTGTATTGCTTTCGATCGTGACGGGAGCTGTTTACCAACTTACGACTGTCACGTTTTTGATTCCCATTCGAAATGTCGGACTTGCAGGCAAGAATTTCTGGATATATGGAATGGGCATTGTCGGTTTGTGGATCTCCATGGAGCAATGGTGGACGGTTGGATTGCTGATATTCGGAACTATAGTCACGATATCGATTTATATATTTGGCATCCTTGTCATGCTTTCCTTATCGAAATCGACAGTGAAAGGCATGATCCGCTGGTATATATGGTTCTCGATGATGTATTTGCTGCTGGCAGTCGCATTTGCATGGACGATGATCGCTTCCATTCAGTTTGGCATCGGCAGCCGTTTTTACATGGAATTGCTGGAAACCCATATTGTACTGGCGACAATCGGTTTCTTTACATGTTTGATTATCGGATTCAGTCTCAAACTTTTTCCGATGTTTACACTGGCACATGGCTTTTCGACTGCCAGACAACCCTATACATTTGGATTGTTGCAAGGCGGATTGGCACTCTTGATCATGGGAATTTGGCTGCATAGCCGCATTTTGCTGACCATTGGAGGAGTTGCCGCAGTTGCCGCATTTGTTAATCATGCGCTGGATTTGCGCGGCATGATCCAAAAACGTATGCGCAAGACGATGGAAACACCGATTCGTTATGTTGTTGTCGCAACGATTTTCGGATTGATCAGTTTTTGTGCCGTACTCGGGATTGCTTTGGCACATGGCGGCTTGACTCAGTGGCAAGGCATCATTGGGTTTTATATTCTTGGATGGATTGTATTGACCGTAATGGGATATGCATATAAAATTATTCCTTTTTTGATATGGAATCAGCGCTATGGTACAAAAGCGGGCAAAGAAAAAGTGCCGATGATGTCAGAGTTATTTGATTTAAAGAAAAGCCGCTGGGTATTCGGTCTGTTCGTTGCAGGATTATTTCTGTTTTCTTGCGGCATGGTTCTTGGATGGTATGGCTTGACAATGGCAGGGGGAAGCCTGTTGACAATTGGTATTGGATTATTTGTATGGCAAATGCTGCAAATTCTCAAACCATCACAATTATGGAAGGAGATATATTCCAATGATTGATTTAGAAAAAGTAAGAGAGCAGTTGCTGGAAGTATACGACCCGGAATTGGGGTTGAATGTTGTGGAATTAGGCTTGATCTATCATATGGAGGAAGTGGCGGATGGACAATTAGTCATTGATATGACATTGACAACACCCGGTTGTCCTATGCACGATACGATGAGTGAAGCTGTGGAATGGGCAGCCGGCCGAGTCGATGGTGTGGAAGATGTGCGTGTCAATGTGGTTTGGAATCCGCCGTGGACGCCAGCGCGTATGAATGACCAGGCCAGAGCGAAATTAGGTTTTTGATACCGGAGCCGAGGTGGGTTGCATGGTTCAATCACAACAATCAGAAGAATTGTTGCGAAAAATTTCTTTTTTTCGCGATTTAGAACGGACGGAACTGGAGAAAATTCAGCATTTGTTGATTCAGTGGGCCTATTCGGAAAAAATGAATATCTTTCTGCAAGGAGATCCACTGAAATATGTATATTTTATCATGCGTGGAAAAGTGAAGATCTTCCGTGCGGATGAACATGGAAGGGAGCAAATTGTAAATATTTTGCAGGAAGGCGACATGTTTCCGCACAAAGGATTTTTCCATACGGCAGAATACCCTGCGAACGCTGTCATGATTGAGCGGGGTATTCTGTTTGCTTTGCCGACAGCAAGCTTCCGCAACCTGCTGGAGACGAATCCGTCATTGTGCATCAGGCTTTTGGCGATTATGGAAGCGCGGTTGACGGAACTGCAAGACAGGCTGGAAGAAATCGTTTTGCATGATGTAGCGGAACAAATCATCTACATGTTGATGCGCCTTGCACAGCGGCATGGAGTTTCAGTCGGAGAGCGGATCTGGATTAACGTCCCTTTTACCAATCAGGAATTGGCCAATATGATTGGAACTTCCAGAGAAACTGTGAATCGTACGTTAAATCAGTTGAAAAAAATCGGGGCTTTGCGAATCACCACAGGCCATCATTTACTGCTTGATATGGAACTGCTGGAAAAACGGCTGCATGCAAAACCGATGCTTTAGGTGGAGTATTTTTGCTTATCCATTTGAGTTTTTCTCATGTAATTCAAGGTATATAGTTCAATTGAAGTAGTAAAAAACAACTATGCATGTGTGTTTTTTCATATTGTGGAAAAAAAGCGAACGAACGAAAAAATGTGAAAAATATCACTTGTTAATTCCTGCAATTGATTTAAAACAGAGATAAAGAAACAGTTTCTGAGATATATGCAGCAGTTGCTGGATTCTCGACACAATTGGAGGGATTGGCTGTGAAAAAATCAAATATTTTCTTTTCCGTACTAATGGCTGGTTCATTATTGGCAGGGTGTGGCATTCAGAGTGCACCACCGGATAAATCGGCGCCTGCGCCAACAGCGCAAACTGCTAAGGACACAAAAAATCCTCAGCAAGCTGTCAATCAACCGCCAACGCCGGTCGTTGTAAAACGCATTGGCGCACATGACGTACAGATCGAAATGACCGCACAGGAGACCGATGTTGAGATCGCACCAGGCGTCAAGTATCATTCCTGGAATTTTAACGGTACCGTTCCTGGCCCTGTGATCAAAGTCAAGCAAGGAGATACGATTCATTTTAAACTGAAAAATATGGACCCGAAAATCCCGCATAGCATGGATTTCCATGCCGTAACGGCAGCGCCCAATAAAGACTTTGCCAATGTTGCGCCAAATAAAGAAGGAGAATTCACGTATACAGCCGAAAATCCCGGCGTGTTCATGTACCACTGCGGCACCGCGCCGGTCCTGATGCATATTGCCAACGGCATGTATGGTACGATACTCGTGCAGCCAAAAGACGGCTACCCGACAGATAAGAGAATCAACAAGGAATTTGTCATTACGGAGTCAGAAGTCTACAAACAGAACGACTTCAATGATATGAAAAACGGTTCACCGTCGTATGTATTGTTCAACGGGAAAACAACAGAAGCAAACAAGCCGCTATATGCCAAAGTCGGCGATTGGGTCCGAATTTACTTCAACAATGTAGGGCCGAATGATGTAAGCAGTTTCCATGTCGTCGGAACCCAATTTGATACTGTGTATGTGGATGGCAATCCGCAAAATGTGCTCCATGGTTTGCAGTCGTATGCAGTACCCGCTTCCGGCGGATTGGTTGTGGAGTTTCAAGTGAAAAAAGAGGGGATTTACCCGATCGTTGACCATGAGTTCAGCAAAGCAACGAAAGGCGCGATCATGAAGCTGGTCGTCACGAAAGATGGAAATCCACCCCAACAGTAAAGAAAATCCGCTTCGCCAAAATTTTCGGCTTAAGACAAAAACTGCCCGGACGCCTATTGCCCTAGGCGTCTTTTTCAATGTAAGAAAATGATACTAAATTAGAACGTAATTAACAACAGAAATTCTCTAATAATTTTTGAAAGAATTTCAAAGATGTGAGAATCAGCACATCATACAATTGAAAAACTCGGTATCGTTAATCCTGTAAGACACATTCATTTCTATACGTTGGAGGTAATGATCATGAGTCAATATGCTGCTACAGTAAAAGCGATGGAGTATCCGCCGCAATTAAAGCACAAGGTGATTTTTCAAACATTTGAAAGTCTGCAGCCGAATGAGGAAATGTTATTGATCAACGACCATGACCCGGTTCCATTGCGCTATCAATTTGAACTTGAGCATCCTGGGAAATTCACCTGGGAATATGTTGAACGTGGTCCTAGTCTGTTTCAAGTGAAAATCGGGCGTGTAGAGTAGCGATTTTCATACAGCAATCCGATAAAAAAGGATGTTTGCCAATGGCTAATGTTGAAATTCTGGATGAAAACTCCGTATGTATTCATGTTGCGCTGGAAGATGCGGTGCAAATGGTCAAATGGGCGGCTGAAGATATCAAGGGATATGCCAGTGAGATCGTAACGATCAGTGAAAAAATGCCGGCATTTGATTTCATATACTTTTGTTTCTATGCATATGACAGTGCAAGGCTGTTCGAGCGGCTGTTGGGCGTTGATCCACGTCAATACACATCGTTCTCGCTGGATGCTCCGGATGCATTCTTTTATGCCTTGTATGGCGGAATGCAGGCGCTTTATGCGCAGGCTGTGCAATACGCAACTTCACCGCAGGAAAACTAAATCCCACGGATATTCACACACGCCGGATTCTTCTGTATCAACAGGATCCGGCGTGTGTTTTGTTTTGAAAACATCTATCAAACTCGTTTGTGAACAAACTTTGAACCCTGATTGTCATGTGCGAATTCTCACAATCAAGGTTCATGACTTCCAATATAGTTTTTATTGTTATAACAAACATATTAAGGGAGGTTTAAAAATGAGTCATGATGCTCAGCACGAACAAGGGTCAAAAACTCTAAAGCGAGTATTGCTGTCCGTAATCATTGTGAGTTTTCTTGTGCTGCTGGTAGGAGGTATATTTGTTTACAAAAACGAGGCTCCTATACCCAATATGGTTGGGACAAATGATCAAATTGTAACAACACATAATAATTTGATCAACGGACAAGAAACCTACCAGCAAACTGATTTGGCGGATTATGGTTCACTACTGGGGAACGGTACATTTTTTGGCCAGGATTTTACGTCAGAGACACTGAATATTGTTGCCGACAGCATGCGCAATTTTGATGCAAAACAACAGTATGGCAAATCGTATGCCCAATTGTCCAAGGAACAACAAGCAGCAATAGCTGATGCCGTTAAAAGTGAAATTCGTGTGAACCGCTATAATGCATCCGATAATACCTTAAAGTTGACAGCTTCACAGGTTTATGCGCTGGATCAGGTTCGGGCGCATTATGAGCAATTGTTTACGAAAGGCGATCCAGCTCGCGCATTGCCGAAGAGTATTTTTAAGGCGGCTAGCTCTACGTCGACGATAAAAAATTTGAGCGACTTTTTCTACTGGACATCCTGGATGTCATCTACCGATCGGCCAGGATCCAATTACTCTTATACAAACAACTGGCCATATTATCCGGCTGTAGGCAATGTCGAGTCCTTTTACGCAATATTCTGGAGTGGTATGAGCGCTGCATTCTTGGTACTGATGCTGGCAATCATTATTTGGGTTTATAATCACTTTAAATTTCAAATGGAAAGCAACTACAAATCGTTCCCGACTATTAATGTAAATGATATAAAAATTACTCCCAGCCAAAGAAAGACAGGAAAATATTTTGTCATTGTCTGCCTGGTATTCCTGTTTCAGACTTTGATGGGTGGATTGATGGCCCACTATTATGTGGAAGGTTCCGCATTCTACGGATTGCCGATATTAAAATGGCTTCCATATAACATTGCAAAAACGTGGCATTTGCAGTCAGCAGTGTTCTGGATCGCAACAGCTTGGCTTGGCATGGGGTTGTTTATTGCGCCGCTGGTCAATGGAAAAGAACCAAAAAGACAGGGATTTCTTGTCGACGTGCTATTTGCCGCACTGATTGTTGTCGTTGCCGGCAGTTATACCGGTGAGTGGCTTGGAGCCAAGGGTTTATTGGGCAAGGCATGGTTCTATTTTGGCAATGAAGGATGGAATTACCTGGAATTAGGGCGGTTTTGGGAAATTTTACTGATTGTTGGCCTGCTTCTATGGATGTATATCGTTTGGCGAGCATTACGCGTGCCATTGCGCAACGAAGCAGACAAAGGAGGACTTGTCCACCTATTATTTTATAGTGCATGGACAATTCCGGGATTCTTCGCTTTCTCTTTCTTGGTGAATCCTAGCTGGAACATAACGACGTCAGATTACTGGCGCTGGTGGGTCGTCCATCTATGGGTTGAAGGTGTGTTTGAAGTTTTTGCCGTTGTTGTGATTGGCTTTATGCTTGTTGCAATGGGTCTGGTGACAAAAAAATCAACAGTACGCGCTCTGTATTTTCAGATTATCATTTTAATGGGAAGCGGTATTATCGGTACCGGACACCATTATTATTGGATTGGCGATCCTGATATATGGATTGCTCTGGGTGCATGTTTTTCAGCCCTTGAAATTGTACCATTAACATTACTCGCCTCAGAGGCATACGACCAATATAAAATGCTGCGCGATGGCGGAAAAGATTTTCCATATAAAGCGCCATTTTGGTTTTTAATCTCAACGGCTGTCTGGAATCTGCTTGGAGCTGGTGTACTCGGATTCTTGATTAATCTGCCAGGAGTCAGTTTTTATGAGCACGGCTCTTTCTTGACGGCGGCACATGGCCATGGATCCATGATGGGTGTATACGGTATGCTGGCAATCGCTTTGGTGTTGTTTTCTATGCGCCAGATTGTTCAGTCTGACAAATACTGGTCTGAAAAATGGTTTAAGATGTCCGTATGGGGATTGAATATTGGTTTGGTGGGTATGATCGTAGTAACATTGTTCCCGATTGGTGTTGAGCAAATCAGATATACTGTTGAACATGGATTTTGGGCAGCCCGCAAGCTTGCGTTTTATCGTGAGCCTTTAATCTTTGCGCTTTTGTGGTTAAGAATTATCCCGGATTCCATATTCATCGTCTTCGGTGTACTTCCGTTAACATGGGGTGTCATAAAAGCGTTCTTGCATATGAAGCCAAGCCAGAAGGACGTCTTAGAAGCGCCAAAAGTATCATCGAGCGTTAAATCCGGCGTATCCAGTGTAAATGTTAAGGGAAATTAATTTCAGAACTAACACTTCAAAACGATAAAAAATCGAATATAGCGATCTGCTGAAACGCGCAGCACTCAAATAATGACGGAGTTCTGCGCTTTTTTTATTTCTGTAAATGAAAATCTGACAATTTATTGAATACCTATGCGTGTGTGAGGAACATCACATGTCAAAACAGAACCAACCGTTATATTTGGGTTGGCATTCCGTTTTGAATGGCTCGACAGTTTTATAGTTGCTTCTATATTTCATATCCAATTTCACACCTACTTTAACTTTAGTCATTTTGACTGATTCGCCCCTTTTAAAACCCTCATAAAAATCATCCATGACAGTCCTGTCCATTTCGCGCATAGAGTGGATGCAAACATTTACAAATATACATAAATATATATTTCTTCATATTTACAGATTCAAGCTTATGCAAATATAAATATCAAGTTAGAAAAATTACAATATATTCTAATATTTGAAAATAGTAGAAAAAGACTAGATGTTTGACGGAAACATTAGCACATCCATGCTATGGAATAATTGCCCTTTCCGGAGTAATTTTGAATAAGCGAGGGCCCGCGCGATCAAGACATTAGAAACCAGAAAGGTGACTGGATGTATGAGAAAACGGACAAAGCAATTAGTAAGTGTAATTGCAGCCGCAGGTTTGATCGGTGTCACGTTAACAGGATGTGCATCCGATTCTTCCGCATCAAATGCGTCAGCTTCAGGGGGAACAAGTGGCGCTTCATCTGACATTGAAAAGGCAGCATTGGCAACATATGTCCCATTCGGACAGAAAGACAAATATTACATGTTTGCATCAGGAGGCCACTCCGGGCAGGTATATGTGGTCGGTGTTCCATCCATGCGGCGAATTCGCACAATTCCCGTATTTACCCCGGATCCGGGCTCTGGTTATGGATTTGACGACAAGACGAAGGCGATGCTCGACGGATTTCACTGGGGGGACGTACATCACCCGGCATTGTCGGAGACAAACGGGAAATACGACGGCCGTTGGCTGTTTGTCAATGATAACGCAAACAATCGTGCCGCTATGATCGATTTGAAAACATTTACAACGGAACAAGTGACAAAGCCGATTCCGAACATTTCAGGGCCACACTGTGCCGCTTTCGTCACGCCCAACAGCGAATATTTCATGATGCCGACGCGTTTTTCTGTACCGCCGAATTTCAAATATTCGCCGCTGACCGATTACGACAAAAAATATTCCGGCATGATGGCAGCGATGAAGATCGATCCGAAAACCGGACACATGAACCTTGGCTGGGAATTGCAATTGCCGCCTTGGGACTACGACTTGTCTGACGAAGGAAAAGGTCCTTCGAATGGATGGGCATTTATCACAACGTATAACACGGAAGAAGCGACAACCAATCTGGAAGTCAATGCATCGCAAAAAGATCGTGACTATACGGTCATGGTGAACTGGAAAGCAGCTGCAAAAGCGGCAGCAGATCCAAAAAACACATATGAACTCAACGGTGCGAAAGTTCTCGATCCGACGAAAGTGCCTGGTCTCATCTATCTGTTGCCAACGCCGAAGTCGCCGCACGGTGTCGACGTATCGCCCGATGGAAAATACATTGTGGCGAGCGGCAAATTATCGCCGACAGTCACTGTGTTCTCTTTCGACAAGATTCAAAAAGCGATCGACAACAAAGATTTTGCCGGAATGGATCATGGCTTGCCGATTTTGAAATTCAACGATATCAAAGAAGCGGAAGTCAATGTGGGTCTTGGACCACTTCATACGCAATTTGACGGCAAAGGCTATGCGTATACAACGCTCTTCATTGACAGTGCAATTGTCAAGTGGAAACTGGGCGATTGGAAAGTCGTCGACAAGATTGGCGTAAACTACGCGCCTGGTCACTCTGCCGCATCTATGGGCGACTCGGCTGTACCGGATGGCAAATATCTCGTATCACTGAATAAGATCGCCAAAGACGATTTCTTGCCGGTCGGTCCGTCACATCCGGTGGCCATGCAGCTAATCGATATATCCGGTCCGAAGATGAAACTGTTGTATACGGCGCCGATCGATGAGGAACCACACTATGCGCAGATTGCTCCGGCGGATCTTTTCCATCCGATCAATGTGTATCCGAAAGATACGAGCAATCCGGCTGCCATCTATAATCCGAAGCAGGCGAAAGTCGTCCGCAACGGCAATAAAGTGGAGATTTGGATGACAGCGATCCGCAGCCACTTTACTCCTGACAACATTCAGGTCAATGAAGGCGATCAGGTAACGATTCACTTGACCAACCTCGACCGCGATGAAAGCATTGCACACGGTTTTGCGATTGAAAGTTACGACATAAATGAGATTGTGGAACCTGGTCAAACAAAGACATTTACATTTACTGCCAAAAAGGCCGGTGTCTATCCGTTCTACTGTACCAACTTCTGTTCGGCTCTCCACCAGGAAATGCAAGGATATTTGCTGGTGAAACCGAGTCAACAATAATTCGGACACATAGAATGAAACTCCGAATTACACGCTGGCAGAGGAATCTTCAAAGTCCGCAAAGTTTAGAAAGTTTGTAAAGTTCGCAAAGGCTAGATTTCTGCAAACAAGAAATTCATTTCTAAGTTGAAACTGGGTTCCAATAGAGGAACCCAGTTATCTACCCATCTGTCGTGAAAGATGAATAAATAACGGAAAAGAGGCGAGCGCCATGTGGCGTAAAAAGGGGAAAGGAGCGACTGTGATCGAGCGGGCGGGGCTGTTTCTTGGAACGGTACTCATCATAATCAGTACATTTCAGCCTCTCTGGGGAATGACTTTGATTGCGCCGCAATATCCGGAAGGCCTTCGAGTGGAGATATTTACAAAAGCCATCAAAGGCAATCTGGATATTATCAATACATTGAACCACTATGTGGGCATGAAAGATCTCGATAACATGAGTTTTCCGGAATTGAAATACATGACTGCACTCTTGCTTGCATTGGCAGCGTTGTTTTTTCTTTCCGCTGTCATCGGCAGACTCTGGATGGTTGCGGCCACGATGGGAATTTCTGCAGTTGTCGGGATTGCGGGAGTCTATGATCTGTACCACAAACTTTACAACTATGGCCATAATTTGGATCCCCGCGCACCGATTAAACTCAGCGGCGGATTTACACCGCCGGTTATAGGTCAGAATCAATTGGCAAATTTTCATACGTATTCCTATTTTCTTTCCGGGAGCTATCTGATTATCGCAAGCGGTTTGATCGGGGTGTGGGTATTATGGCAATTGGCAAGAAGATCACGGCGATCTGTACAACCATCATCATAGCTCAAGTCTGTACGTTCACATACGGATACAGCCATGCAAAAGAGATTCAAGATCCTGGTGCCACAGCAACGAGCAAGTCCGCGAATCCATTGCAACAATTGATACAGAATGCCCAATCAGGAGCAACGCTCCTGATTTCGGCTGGAACGTATAAAGGTCCCATTCGTATTGACAAACCGGTGCGTTTGATCGCAAAAGGGGATGTGACGATTGACGGCGGCGGCCATGGCGACGTGGTGACACTTGCGGTCAACGGGATCGAGTTGCGAGGCTTTACGATTGTTCATAGCGGAAGAGAGTTGGAAAACGACCAATCGGGGATCAAGCTGCTCTCATCGAACAATGTAATTGCCGGTAATACGATTGAAGATTGTTTGCACGGGATTTATTTGAAAGAGTCTTCGAACAATCAGATTGTGAATAATCGGATCAAAGGAATTTCTTCCCTTGATATCAATGATCGGGGAAACGGGATTCATTTTTTTCATTCCCCATCGAATGAAATTGACGATAACTCGATTTCCTTTACACGGGACGGCATGTACTTTTCTTATTCCAGCCACAATCATGTGATGAGGAATCAAGTCCATGATGTCCGGTATGGACTGCATTATATGTATTCCAATGACAATAGATTTGAATGGAATACATTTTCACACAATGTGGGCGGTTCAGCATTGATGTATTCACATGGCATTGTTTTGAAACATAACACGTTTTCTGAGAATCGGGGACAGAAAGGAACCGGAATCGTTTTCAATACGTGCGATGATTCATTAATAGAAAACAACAAGATCTTCAATAATTTGCGAGCGTTCTTCATGGACAGCTCCAGCCGCAATACCATTCGAAACAACGATATCGTCAACAATTTCATTGGCATGGAAATACCCTCAAGCTCTTCTGACAACAAGATTTACGGAAACAACTGGATATCCAATGATGTGCCGGTCATAACGGATCACAACAGCAAATCGAATGAGTGGTACAATTCGGAAACCAAAAAAGGGAACTATTGGAGTCATGCGGAATTGCTCGATTTCAATCACGATGGAGTCAGTGACATGCCTTATCATCCGACAACCGTTCAAAGTTATTTGATTGGACAGTATCCCGATTTGCGATTTTTAGAAAACAGCCCTGCGATGAAACTATTGGATTTTGCCTATCAGCAGTTTCCGGTTTTTAAAATTCCGAGTCCGGTTGATCCATATCCTTTAATTGCTCCTTTCGATTGGAGGAACAAAACGTGAAGACAATGATTCATCTGCATGGTGTAACCAAATTCTATAAGAAGAAAAAAATTGCCGGTCCTCTGGATATGGATGTATTGCAAGGAGAATCGGTGGCTCTTGTTGGCGGCAATGGTGCGGGAAAAAGCACGACATTGCGGGTGATTGCGGGATTATTGAAGCCAAGTCGCGGTGCTGCAGAAATTGGCGGGCATCCGGCAGGCAGCAAAGAGGCCAAACAAATGCTTTTTTATCTGCCGCAAAAATTAATGCTTCCCGGCCATCTGACATTGAATGAAGCACTTCGATTCTTTTCGAAGCTCCACAATCGTCCCATAGCGGATATTCAAAATCTGGCGGCCATCTACCATTTATCAGATGTAACGGATGACCGAATTGGAACATTTTCCGGTGGAATGATGCAGCGTCTTGGATTGTTAATCGCGGATCATGTGAACACTCCCATTTTATTATTGGATGAACCGACTTCAAATCTGGATCGGCAAGGGATTGAATTGTTTTTCGAGCAAATGTATGCATGGCGAAAGAATGGACGGACAATTGTGTTTGCTTCACATGCTGCTGCAGAGATCAATGAGTTGGCAGATCGATGTGTAGTAATGGAAAGCGGCCGCGTGCAAGAAATGTATGCAACCACATCGGCAGTCTCCAAACGAACGGAGGGGTTCGCACATGCGTGAAATCTGGATGATGGCGAACTATGAATGGAAACTGATTCGTTCGAAACGTTTGCTTTTGCTTTTTGCAATTTTTTATGCCGTGCTATGTATTGCCATTGCCTATTTCGGATCGTTTTACGCAGGCTATGGCAGAATTCAAAACTTGCGGACGACTGGAATTTCCCTCATGAATTTTTCTCTGCTGTTTCTGCCGTTGATGGCATTGCTATCTGGTGTCACAAGCTTTACGGATCAAAAAGAATCTTGGGAGCTCATTTGTACACAACCAATCACCATCGGTGAATTGATGATCGGAAAGTTTTTGGGACAATTTTTCGGTATGATTCTGCCGATTTTAGCGGGATTTGTGATGTCGGCAATTGTTATTGTGTCAAGCGGCACGTTTTATGGTTGGCGAGATTATCTCTTCTTGCTTTTGTTAAATATCGTAACTGCCGCAGTGTTTTTGGCGATCTCATTTGCTGTTGCCGCACTATGCAAGCGCGGTGCGAAAGTATTTGGCTGGATATTTGCCGTTTGGGCGACCATGGTGCTTTTTTACGATATGTTGGTGATTGGACTTGTTATTTTAAGTACGGGATTGAACCAACAAATTTCCTTATGGGCAGCGCTTTTATTCAATCCTGTCGATATGATACGAATTTTGGGTGTTTCACAAATGGGTGTATATGATGCCGTCTCGGCAACCGGTACGTTAGTGCAAGAGACTTTGCAAACGAAAGGGCCGGCATTCTTGCTTGTTGCGGTTTTCATCTGGTTTGCCGGTTGCTTGTTTGCAGCCATTCAATTCACACGCCGTCAGGATTTGGTCTAGTGCGGTCATTAGGATCAGTTATGGTTCATGTGATTGATGTGATTGATGTGATTGATGTGAAGTGGAGGAATGTAAGAATGCGCCGATTTATAAAACGGTCGTGTCTTGTATCCATAAGTCTGGCGAGCGCATATTTCCTGACAGGTTGCGGGGATATTGCTACACAAAGTACCGATCACTATACGATTACATTTCTTAACAGGAACACCGTGCAGCAGGCAAATCAAAAGGCGGATTTTCAATTTCAGATTCAAGGAAAGGGAAGCATATCTGCTCCTGATTCGGTAGTGCTTGATTTTGACAATGTGGAGATGGATCACGGCAAAAATGAAGTGACAGCAAAGTCGATCGGCCACGGGAAATATGATGGGGCGACAAAGCTGCCGATGGGCGGAAAATGGGCGGTTACCGTACATATCGGCAAAGAAAGCGCCCAATTTCCTTTTCAGGCGGAAGGAAACATGGCGAATCCTGCAGGGGGTGATGAAAAGTAATCGTTACAGTTGCACGAGGTAGAAGGTAGAAGGAGATATAACAGTTGGAAGGTTCATTGAAGAAATTAGTCGTTTTGTACTAGTGTGATTGACTCGTTGTAACTATAGTACAGGAAAGTTCCCGGTGTTAGGTTTATTATGCAGGGCAGGACTTAATCTTTTACCTGATTATTTCATTAGATTTGGAGGTAGCCGTATGAAGAAGAAACTCATCTTTGCTGCAATTGCCACAATGGGCGTATTAGTGCTTGCCGGTTGCGGCAGTACGTCAAGTTCGCAACAAGCGGATAACTCTTCCCAGTCTTCAAACACGCAAGCCGGTTCGGAGGCTTCTTCGCAAAGCGCCGGCAGTTCCGGTGGCGCCGCTAAAACAACCAACACAGGCGCAACAGCTTCTGCAGGAGATGCTGCGAAAGGAAAAGCTGTTTTCGATCAAAGTTGCGCCAGCTGCCATTCGACGGGGACAGATCAGATCGTTGGACCAGGCCTGAAAGGGATAACGGCACAACCGACCATTGCAGCAAACGGCAAACCGATGAATGATACCAACTTGACTGAATGGATCAAAACCGGCGGTACAGGTAAAATCGGCAACATGCCGGGTATGGCGGGAAGTCTTTCGGATCAGCAGATTGCAGATGTTGTGGCATATGTCAAGACATTGAAGTAATGGTTTATAAAATGCATTTCATTCCAATGAACATGTTGAAAGCAATGCAACACTCACGGTCTCTATGGGATTGTGAGTGTTTTTTAAAGAGGTGTTTTTGCATTTTCAAGATTGGAGTACAAGATTGGGAGTAGTTGAAGTGAACTATCTTAATATAGGAGTTTCGGACTATCTGCGCACTTGCAGCGAGTAGTCTTCGCTAGGGAAAATGAGAATGGAGAATCAGGAATTTGCGAAAAAAGAGTCAGGGAAGTCCCCGAATTACAAAGGGAAACTCCGGATTTAGAATTGCATTGTGAGGAGCAAATTGAATCACATGGAAAGAAGGGAATACAATGACGAAGCAAAAAGGTGCAACGAGCGTTTTGGTAATCAGCACATTGGCAATGGTGGTTGCTTTCACCTGTTGGGCAGCGATCTCGCCATTGGCGGTGTTGCTGCAGAAAACGTACCATTTGTCCGCTACACAAAAAAGTATTTTGGTTGCGATCCCTGTTTTATTGGGTTCCGTCATGCGGATTCCGCTGGGAATGGCGACAGACCGTTTCGGCGGCAGAAAAGTGTATTCTCTGCTGATGCTGTTCCTCGTCATTCCGGCGATTGGTCTTGCGAATGCCCATTCGTATATGGCTTATGTCGGTTGGGCGTTCTTGCTTGGCATGGCCGGAACATCCTTTGCGGTCGGGATCGCTTCCGTCTCAAAATGGTATCCGCCCAATGAACAAGGACTCGTACTTGGAATTACCGGTATGGGGAATATCGGAACGGCCGTTGCAGGGTTCGCTTTGCCCACAATTGCCAAAACCAGCGGTATCTCTTCCGCATTCTGGGCTTTGGTTGCGCCGGTCGTGATTGCGGCAGTTGCCATCTTCCTGTTTACGAAAGATCCAGTGGTGTCGAAAAAAGCTCAACCTGCCAGTCAACAATTCGCCGTTATGAAAAACAAAATGGTCTGGGTATTGTCATTATTCTACTTTGTCACATTTGGCGGTTTCGTTGCATTTGGAAACTACTTGCCGAGTCTGCTTGTCGACGTGTTTAAAATCACACCGATTGATGCAGGCATGCGTGCAGCAGGTTTTGTCGTATTGGCAACGCTTGTCCGTCCGATTGGCGGATATTTGGCAGATAAATTTGGAGCCAGCAAGATGCTTTCATTGATCTTTATTCTGTTGTCTGCCTGTGCGCTCATCCTCAGTGTGGCGTTGTCGAACATTATTGCGATGACGATTGCTTGCCTATTGACGGCGGCTCTTGTCGGAATCGGCAATGGTACGGTATTTAAGCTTGTACCCCAATATTTCCCGACAACAACGGGGATCGTTACAGGGATTGTCGGAGCTGCCGGAGGAATCG
Organism: Fodinisporobacter ferrooxydans; assembly: GCF_022818495.1. Classification (GTDB taxonomy): domain Bacteria; phylum Bacillota; class Bacilli; order Tumebacillales; family MYW30-H2; genus Fodinisporobacter; species Fodinisporobacter ferrooxydans. Next base: position 1,589,868 of record NZ_CP089291.1, read on the forward strand.
GCGGATTTTTCCCGCCGATTGTCATGGGGATTATCAAAGATGCTACAGGCGGCTATGCGTTGGGATTTGTCTTCCTGTTAGTCTTTACATTCTCCTGTTTGCTGGTAAATGGGAAATTGCGCCGGAGTGCTCCCAACAACATAAAAATGTCCAGCGCTTCTTGATAAGGGTTGATCCTGAAGGCATAGATCCTAAAGATATTACTAAGGTACACAGATACGACAAGACAAAACAGCAAGATCCTGGCTCTTTGCAGTATCGATGGAGTCTCGGTAATGTATTTTGAAAAGATAAAGAGTATTGTCTGACTGGGCAATGCTCTTTTTATCATCTGTACTGCATCTTTCCAGGCATTCGCAAAACGAGAAAACAGGAATGGAATTTGAATGCGGCTACTCTCTTGCAACTTAGAATTATTCAAAATAAGGGAGTTGCCGTAAGGAAATAGGGGAGTCCCCTGATAAACGAACTCTACTTTCAGTTATAGAATGTAAACATAGATGGAGTTGAGAAACAGTGTTCGGAAAGGAGCATGAAGCATGAAAAAGCAGCCTTCCCCTTTTCTGAAAAAATTGCGGTTTTTTCAACCGCGTGAACGTTTTTCAGATGGTTGGAGTGAAGTAAGCCCACAAGATCGGGAGTGGGAAAAAATATATCGGCAGCGCTGGCAGCATGACAAAGTTGTCAGAACGACACACGGGGTCAATTGTACAGGTTCCTGCAGCTGGAAAGTATTTGTGAAAGACGGCATTATCACATGGGAAAATCAGCAAACGGATTATCCAAGCACCGGACCGGATATGCCGGAATTTGAACCGCGGGGATGTCCGCGGGGCGCCAGTTTTTCCTGGTACGTATACAGTCCGCTACGTGTGAAATATCCATATGTTCGCGGCAAGCTGCTGAAGTTTTGGCGGGAAGCGTTAAAGCAAACAAACAACAATCCGGTGGCGGCATGGAAGAGTATTGTGGAAGATCCGGAAAAGACGAAGCAATACAAAAAAGCTCGCGGAAAAGGCGGATTTGTCCGTGCGACCTGGGATGAAGTAAACGGAATGATCTCAGCGGCCATGATTCACACGCTGCAATCCTATGGTCCGGATCGCATTGCCGGATTTACGCCCATACCTGCCATGTCAATGGTCAGCTATGCATCAGGCGCACGTTTCCTTTCCATGGTCGGATCGCCAATGCTGAGTTTCTATGACTGGTATGCAGACTTGCCGCCTGCATCGCCGCAGATTTGGGGCGATCAGACAGACGTGCCGGAAAGCAGCGACTGGTATAACGCCGGCTATATCATGATGTGGGGTTCCAATGTTCCGATGACACGTACGCCGGATGCCCACTTTATGACAGAAGTTCGGTACAAAGGCACAAAGGTCGTCGCGGTAAGCCCGGACTATGCGGAAAACGTGAAGTTCGCGGATAACTGGCTGGCTCCAAATCCAGGTTCGGATGCGGCCTTGGCACAAGCGATGACACATGTCATTCTCAAAGAATTTTATGTTGAGAAACAGACGGAATATTTTACTGATTATGCGAAACGGTATACCGATTTGCCGTATTGGATTCGATTGAAAAAACAAGGCGATGCTTACGTATCCGATCGTTTCTTGCTGGCGAGCGACCTCGGCTTTGACGTGAAACAAGGGGACTGGAAGCCGGTTGTTCTCGATGCGACAAGCGGTGAGTGGGTGATTCCGAACGGGAGTATCGGCCATCGCTGGGCGGATCATGGCAAATGGAATTTGAAGCAGGAAGACGATCAAGGTCGTCGGTATGATCCGAAATTGACGTTGCTGGGCTCGGAAGATGAGATTGTGCAAGTCGATTTTCCCTACTTTGATGAACATACGCGGACGACATTCCGCCGCGGTTTGCCGGTGAAGACGATCGAACAGGATGGAGAGACCCTTTATGTCGCGTCTGTGTATGATCTCATGCTTGCCAATTACGGCGTGGGCCGTGGACTTCCGGGCGAATATCCGGTGGACTACCAAGACGCCAAGCCTTTTACACCTGCCTGGCAGGAACAACATACAGGCGTAAATCCGAATCTCGTCGTTCAGATCGCTCGCGAATTTGCCCAAAATGCGGTGGATACAAAGGGGCGGTCCATGATTATCATGGGTGCCGGGATTAACCACTGGTTTAATGGTGACACGATTTATCGGGCCATTCTGAACCTGGTTCTCTTAACAGGAGCGCAAGGTGTCAATGGCGGCGGATGGGCGCATTATGTGGGGCAGGAAAAATGCCGGCCGATTGAAGGGTGGTCGACAGTCGCTTTCGGGCGTGACTGGTCAATGCCGGCCAGACAGCAAAACGCCGCTTCTTTCTACTATTTTGCAACAGATCAATGGCGCTATGACGAATTGCCGCTGAATGAATTGGCGGCTGCCACGACCGGCAAACCGAGATATCAACATTCTGCCGATTACAATGTACTTGCGGCAAGGTTAGGCTGGCTGCCATCCTATCCGCAATTCAATCGAAATTCGTTGGATCTGGTGGAACAAGCCAAACGCAATGGAGCGACTTCAGCCGAGGGATATTCCGATTATATCGTCAGGGAATTGAAAAATGGCGCAATGCAATTTGCAGTGGAAGATCCGGATCACCCGGTAAACTTCCCGCGCATGTTGTTTGTCTGGCGCTCCAATCTATTGTCCAGTTCCGGCAAGGGGCACGAATATTTCTTGAAACATTTATTAGGGACACATCATGGTGTGTTATCGGAAGAAAGCAAGGATAACCGCCCGCAGGAAGTAATCTGGCGGGAGCAGGCTCCGGAAGGAAAGCTCGACTTGCTGGTCAGCCTTGATTTCCGAATGGCTGGCAACGCGCTGCATTCAGACATCGTATTGCCGGCAGCTACCTGGTATGAAAAACACGACTTGAGCAGTACAGATATGCATCCCTTCGTGCATCCATTTAACCCGGCGATTAATCCGCCTTGGGAAGCGAAATCCGACTGGGATATTTTCAAAGGTTTGGCATACAGCTTTTCCGAGATGTCCAAGACGTATTTTGCAGGAACGAAAACAGATGTCGTAACAGTACCGCTGCTGCACGATTCGCCGGAAGAATTGTCACAGCCTTTTGGAAAAGTGCGGGATTGGCGCAAAGGGGAAATCGAAGCGATTCCTGGCCGAACGATGCCGAAGTTTGCGTATGTGGAACGGGATTATACGAAAATCTACGATAAATATATTGCGTTAGGACCCAATGTTGAAAAAAATCCGGTCGGTGCGCATGGAATTTCTTTCTCTGTCGCGGATCAATATGATCGTCTGAAAAAATTCAATGGCGTTGTTGCAAAGCCTGGCATCGCCAACGGCATGCCGAAATTGGAGACGGGACGGGATGCGGCGCAAGTGATGCTGACGCTGTCCAGCGCCACAAATGGCAAAATTGCAGTCCGCGCATGGGAAGCGGAAGAGAAAAAAACGGGCATGGAGCTGCGGGATTTGGCAGAAGAGCGGGCGAATGAACATTTTACATTTGCGGATATTACGGCACAACCGCGGCAGGTGATTCCGACACCGGTATTTAGCGGTTCGAATAAAGGAAATCGCCGCTACTCGCCATTTACCACATCGATTGAACGTCTCGTGCCATTCCGTACGCTGACTGGAAGACAACATTTTTATATCGATCATGAAATTTTGCTGGAATTCGGCGAAGGGTTTCCGATCTACAAGCCGACACTGCCAAGCCAAGTGTTTGCTGATTTTGATAACCAACCGGCAGAGCAAGGACCGGAAATCACGTTGCGTTATTTGACGCCACATGGCAAGTGGAATATTCACAGCATGTATCAGGACAACTTGCACATGTTGACATTATTCCGCGGCGGCCCGAATGTCTGGATCAATCATAAAGACGCCGAGCAAGCAGGAATCAAAGATAACGATTGGCTGGAAGTCTACAACCGCAATGGCGTGGTTACGGCACGGGCAGTCGTCAGTCACCGGATGCCGCGCGGCACTCTTTATATGTATCATGCCCAAGATCGGCATATCAATGTACCCGGCTCGACGATTACAAAAGATCGCGGCGGTACACACAACAGCCCGACGAAAATTCATCTCAAACCAACACAGATGATCGGCGGCTATGCGCAATTAAGCTACGGGTTTAACTACTACGGCCCGATTGGCAATCAGCGGGATTTATACGTAAAGGTTCGCAAAATGAAGGAGGTGTCTTGGCTTGAAGATTAAAGCACAAGTCGCAATGGTCATGAACCTCGACAAATGTATTGGATGCCATACTTGCAGCGTCACATGCAAAAACACCTGGACGAATCGTCCGGGTGCGGAATATATCTGGTTTAACAATGTAGAGACAAAACCGGGTGTCGGATATCCGGTGGAATGGGAAAATCAAGAGAAACGCAAAGGCGGCTGGATTCTGAAAGATGGAAAACTGCAATTGCGGGCGGGGAACAAAGCAAATAAGCTGGCAAACATTTTTCATAATCCGGATCTGCCGACAATGGATGAATACTATGAACCCTGGAATTATGATTATGAAACATTGATCAATAGTCCGGAGAAAAAACACCAGCCGGTTGCTCGTCCCAAATCGGCAGTGACCGGAGAATATATGGATATTCAATGGGGCCCGAACTGGGAAGACGACTTGGCGGGAGCGCCGGAACATGCGCCGCGGGATCCGAACCTGGTAAAACTGGAAGAATCGATCCGAATGGAATTTGAACAGGCGTTCATGATGTATTTGCCCCGCATTTGCGAACATTGTTTAAATCCCGGGTGTGTAGCTTCTTGCCCGTCCGGCGCCATGTACAAACGTGACGAAGACGGCATTGTGCTGGTGGATCAAGAAGCATGCCGCGGCTGGCGTTTCTGCATGTCGGGTTGCCCGTATAAGAAGGTCTATTTTAACTGGCAGACGAAAAAAGCGGAAAAATGCACATTCTGTTTCCCGAGAATTGAAGCTGGTTTGCCGACAGTATGCTCGGAAACGTGCACAGGCCGTATTCGATATATCGGAATTCTCCTATACGATGCGGATCGGGTGCAGGAAGCAGCTTCTACGCCAAATGAAAAAGATTTATATCAGGCCCAATTGAGCTTATTCCTGGATCCGAATGATCCTGCTGTGATCGAGCAAGCGCGAAAAGATGGAATTGCTGACGACTGGATTGAAGCAGCGCAACATTCGCCGATTTACAAGCTGGCGATCAAGTACGGTGTGGCATTGCCGCTGCATCCGGAGTATCGTACGTTGCCAATGGTCTGGTATGTACCGCCGTTAAGTCCGATCATGAACGTTTTTGAAGGGAAAGGCAGCGAACTGAACGGCGATGTCATCTTCCCGGCGATTGAAGAAATGAGAATTCCGGTTGAATATTTGGCCAGTATTCTGACCGCCGGCGACACGGATGTGATTCGCCTGGTATTGGGAAGAATGGCTGCCATGCGCCATTATATGCGCAGCCAAACAACAGGGAAAGCGGCCAATCTTGAATTGCTTGAATCGCTTGGATTGACGGAAGAGACAGTGCAGGAAATGTACCGTTTATTGGCCATTGCCAAATACGAAGACAGATTTGTGATTCCGACCGCACATAAAGAGCAAGCGATGAATTTGTACAGCGAACAAGGATCGACAGGTTTTTCCTTTTCTGACTGCAATTCTTGTGAAGTAGGAGGATATTCCGGTGACAACATCCACTTCTATCCCTCATACCGAGATTGATCGGGAAGAACGGCAAAGAGTGTTTCAACTGCTTTCGCTGCTGCTTCAGTATCCGGATGAATGGGAGAACTATAAAGAATTATGTGAAGAAGTAGCGAACATTCAACACCCGCAAATCAAACAATGCGTATTTTCCTTTTTGGAATATTTAGAAGCTGCAAGTATCGATGAATGCAAGGTCAATTATGTGTATACCTTTGATTTCAATTCGAAAACCAATCTCTATCTCACATATTCGAACCAAGGCGAAGAACGGGAACGTGGGCAGTCATTGGTGAATCTGAAGCAACTCTATGAAGCAGCCGGGTTTGCGATGACATCCGAAGAGTTGGCGGACTATCTGCCGCTGGTGTTGGAATTTCTGGCTGTGGCGCCGATGGGTGCCGTTCTTGAGTTGGTGCGATTGTACGATGCGTCCGTTCGCAAGATTTATGATCAATTGCAGGCTTCCAATAGCCCCTATGCAGCAGTATTGCAAGCGTGTATCTACGCATTTGAAATCTTGCAACCACAGACGGATCCAAACAATCCGTTCAAGGAGGCGGAATAATGCTATGAATATTTGGCAGCAATTTCTTTGGGTGGTTTACCCCTATGTCATGACCACCATTTTTATCGTCGGACATATTTACCGATATAATACGGATCAATTGTCATGGACGGCAAAATCCAGCGAATTTCTGGAGAAAAAACAATTGCGGATCGGCAGCCTCATGTTCCATTTTGGCATTTTGGCGGTGTTTTTCGGCCATGTCGTGGGATTGCTTGTTCCAAAGTCGCTATTGACAAATATGGGAATATCGGAAGCAGCGTATCACCAAGGCGCCATTTATGGCGGAGGTCTTGTCGGGATTGTCGCGTTTGCCGGAATCTTGCTGTTGTTCATCCGCCGTACCTCGAATGCGCGGGTGCGGGCGACAAGCAGTACCGGCGACGTGGTTGTCGTCGTATTATTATGTATCATTATGGGCATGGGGCTGTACAATACGATCGGTTTTAATCTGTTCGTCGGCGGTTTTGACTATCGAGAAACGATCGCTCCATGGTTTCGCGGACTGCTGACATTTACGCCGGATGCAGCTTATATGATTCATGTGCCGCTATTTTATCAATTGCATGTGATTTTCTCCTTTGCTCTTTTTGGTATTTGGCCGTTTACTCGCCTTGTACATGTATGGAGTGTGCCGGTGTCATATTTTCGTCGCAGTTTCATCGTATATCGCAGAAGGAATGCTGTTCATAACTCTCGAATCTGAATTCTGATTGGTTCCGTTTCAAATGATTCCGTTTAAAGAAAATATGTTAGGCAGTGTGGTACTGGGGGCATGAACCATGTGGAGTCTTCAAGAAGAAATTGAAGGGTGTTTATTTGAACTGCGCCGTTTGACTGCAACAGATTTTGCGGCAATTGCTTGTTCGAATCAAAAAGATCAGACCATCCGTTGGGTTTATGTTTCCGGTAACCGCAACGACCGTTATAAACGAATCCTGTTGCGACCGGGCAAAGGGATTGCCGGAAAAGTTGCAAAGTCCGGACGACCGATGGTCATCCACTCCTTTTCTCCCAAAAGCGGGGACGATCCGCGGGAATATCCGATTCTTTTGGCTGAAAATTTAAAGTCGGTAGTCGGCGTGCCGATTACGATTGAAGATCGAGTATTTGGAATCTTGCTGATTGGCAGCAGACAGGAACGCATATTTGCAGAGCAGGATGTTGAGCTTGTCACAAATGTTGCAGAACAATTGGGACCACTATTAAAACAACAAGGCGGGATAGAAAATGGGAATGTTCGACAAATCACCTTTTATCGTCATATGGGAGGTCACGAGAGCATGTGAATTGGCATGTCTTCATTGTCGGGCAGAGGCGCAACCGAAAGCGGACCCCCGCCAATTGACGACGGAAGAAGGGTATCGTCTGCTGGATCAAATCAGGGAATTCGGCAATCCGGCTCCGGTTGTCGTCTTTACCGGTGGTGATCCGTTAATGCGGCCAGACCTTTTTGATCTGATTTCCTATGGAGTGAGCATCGGCCTGAAAATATCCATGACGCCAAGCGCTACGCCGCATGTGACAAAAGAAGCGATGGAGAAGGCAAAAGCGGCGGGTTTGTCGCGTTGGGCGTTTTCCATTGACGGCTCTTCACCGGAAATACACGATGCGTTTCGCGGCGTTGCCGGCTCTTTCCAAAGAACCATACAGGCAATCGAATATTTGCATGAATTGCAATTGCCGATCCAGATCAATACAACCGTAAGCCGATATAATCTTCATGATTTGGACAATTTGGCCGATCTGATGAAGCAATTGCAGGCGGTTCTCTGGAGTGTGTTTTTTCTGGTTCCTACCGGCAGGGGCAAAATGAATGACATGATCTCTCCGGAGGAGCATGAGCAAGTGTTTCAATGGCTGTATGAATTATCAAAAACAGCACCTTTTGACATTAAAACAACAGCGGCACAGCACTATCGCAGAGTGGCCATTCAGCATGGCAAAGAGGATGGACGAAATGTATCCCGGATGGATTTGAAAGGCGTTCAGCGCAATGATCCGGGTCAAGAAGATGGAATCGGACGCTCCATGTATGGAGTAAACGATGGAAATGGTTTTGTGTTTGTATCACATCTGGGAGATGTGCAGCCAAGCGGATTTTTGCCAGTGACCGCCGGGAATGTAAGAAAACAGTCACTCGCAGATATTTACCGGAATTCACCGGTTTTTCAATCATTGCGAGATCCGAATGGTTTTAAAGGCAAATGCGGCGTTTGCAATTTCCGTTTTGTTTGCGGTGGGTCGCGTGCGCGTGCCTATGCTTTGACTGGGGATTATTTGGAAAGTGAACCGTATTGCGTGTATTTACCGCCTGCCTATCAGCAAACGGGGCAGACCGTTTAACCTGAAAACTTAATGTTCGCCACTGTTTGCAGGATTGTTCGGGTTCTGCAATTTTAGCTTGCGGATTCGATATTGCAGACTTTGCCGACTGATTCCCAATTCTTTTGCTGCCTTTGAGATATTGTAATGACAGGTTTCGAGAACGTGTTGAATATAGGATGTCTCGAACCTCTTCATTTGTGCCTGTAGTGTAAGATTCTCATGATCGATTGGTTGCACTTGTTGCAATTCTGCCAAAGAGTTTTCGGGTAAAGAATTTTCCGGGAATATCTGTTGCTCCAATTGGTTGCTGTTCTTTATTGATATTCGTTGTGAATGGCGGATTGGCAGGTGTGAAAGCTGAATTTCGCCTTCATCGTCCAGCATCAGATTCATGGCGCCTTCGACCATATGTTGCAATTCACGTACATTTCCCGGCCAATCATATTCCATAAGGAATTTCAATACATTCTGATTGATCTGTTTCACGTTCATTTGAAATAAATCATTATATTTCGCAATAAAATATTGAACCAGTTCCGGTATATCTTCTTTTCGCTGTCGTAATGGCGGTATGAATAATGTCACAACACCCAAACGGTAAAATAAATCTTTACGTAAATGGTTATTGGAAATTGCTTCAACCGGATCTTCGTTGATTGCGGCTATGATTCGTACGTGGATTGGACGATCTTTCGTGTCGCCGATGCGTCGAATCATCCGCTCCTGAATGGCGCGCAACAATTTTGCCTGTAAATGCAAACTAAGGGAATTGATTTCATCCAGAAACAATGTACCGCCTTCTGCCTGTTCAAACAATCCCGGTCGCTCAACAGCTCCTGTAAAAGCACCGCGGACGGTTCCGAACAGCAATCCTTCGATTAGGCTGTCCGGCAATGCAGCGCAGTTTTGCGAAATAAACGGTGCTGCTGTTGACGCGCTTGCATGATGAATGCTTTGCACGAACAATTCTTTTCCGGTTCCTGTCTCGCCGACAACCAATACGGATGAAGTCGTTCTGGCCGCACGTTTCGCATTTTCAATGATTTCCCGGATTGCATCACTTTTGCCGATGATGTCTTGAAATGTAAAGCGAGTCGGATTTTTTTCCTGTTCTAATATTGTACCGCGAATGAATCGTTCTATTTTTGTCACATCATTTGCGATTTCCACTGCGCCTACGATTTTTCCCTGCTCATAAATGGGGAATGTATGGTTGATCGTCGTGATTTTTTTACCTTTGTCATTATAATACGTTTGTCTGATATTGCGATATTCCTGGCCAGTCCGTAATGCAAGAAGAAGGGTGCTTTCCTGGCCGTTCGGAAATTGGAAGATTTCGAGCAACGGTTTCCCCAATACGTCCTGTTTGCTCATCGACTCAAGTTCTGTCATTTTCCGATTGTAAACAACAGTTCTGCCATTTTCGTTGATGACATGAATCCCTTCATGTATCCGATCTAATATTTCTTCATAAAAAGAAAAAGAATGAAAACGATTCTGTAATGGATTCATAACAAATTTCCCCAGTTAACTTTTTTTCGTTTTTAAAAATCATAAATATTTCATTTTTTAAAAACGCTATAAAAACAGCCACACGACTCTACTATACAGCAAATATATTTCGTGCAAAATAATTTTGCAATATCCATCCATTTATTCGATAGCATCAGAAAGGTATAATAATGAATAGGCGGGTATTGAGGGGAATGTATATGGTATTATTAGGAAAATTAGATGAGAGCAAACCGGGAGATTCTTTCTTGGATACAATTTTTCAAAATATTTCCGATGGGATGTTAGTGGTTGATCGAGAAGGTATCATCGTGGGCGCGAATCGTGCCGCTGAGAAAATGACCGGATATTCCAGCGATGAGATGGTTGGCCGTCTTCAACTTTGTGATGTGTGTTTGGGTATGGCTACTTGCTACGAGGAGAAGTCCTGCGTTGACTGTTTTGCCAAAAAATTAAAAGTTTCTTCCTTTGAAATGCGCCTGCGGACGAGACGCGGGCAAGAAATCCCCGTTACGGCCAGTTCGACCCGGATGCCGGACCATGCCATGGGAGCGTTGGTTGTAATTCTGCGTGATATGTCTGAGCAAAAACGCGTAGAGCGCGAACGGTTTCAGCGGATTACTACGAATCATGTGATACAAGCACAGGAAGAAGAGCGCAAACGGGTTTCCCGGGATTTGCATGATGGCGTAGGGCAGGCCCTTTATAGCATCGTTATTGGATTGCAATTGCTGCAAAATCAGGTGGTCAATGAGGATGTAAAAAATTATCTGGAAGATGTTCATCAGATGACCATCCGTGCGTTGGAAGAAGTCAAAAGCCTGGCCGTCGAACTTCGTCCATCCGCTTTGGATGATCTCGGTCTTATACCTGCCATACGTTCGTATAGCAAACGCTTTGAACAAACGTTTGGGATTGAAACGGAGTTGGAAGTCAGCGGACCCATGCGGCGCTATGCATCTTCAGTGGAGACTGCCCTTTACCGCATTTGCCAGGAAGCGATGACGAACGCTGTAAAATACGCAGATACGGATAAAATTCACATTCGACTGAGGGATGAAGGGCATTTGTTAGAGTTGCAGATTGCGGACAAGGGCCAAGGATTTGATGTAAACCAAATTGAAATCCAAGGAACGGGTCTCGGATTGTATGGAATGAGTGAACGTGCGCATTTGTTAGGCGGGCAGTTGGACATACAATCTTCCATCGGAGAAGGTACTTGTATTTCCGTGTCTGTGCCGTTAAGCGAAAGGGGGGAACCGATCTATGAAAATTCGCATATTGATCGCGGATGATCATGCGATTGTCAGATCCGGGTTAACCATGCTGATCAATGCGCAAGCGGATATGGAAGTTGTAGCGACTGCTGCAGATGGGAATGAAGCGATTCAGAAGGCGCTGGAATGGAAACCGGATATTGTTTTAATGGATTTAAGCATGCCGCCTGGCGAGAATGGGTTGACAGCGACGACGCGTTTAAAAGAAATGGCGCCGGAGATCCACGTGTTGATCCTAACGATGCATGACGACGAGGAATATTTATTCCGGGTTTTGCATGCAGGTGCATCTGGATATATCTTGAAAAGCGCACCGGATATGGATTTGATTTCGGCCATTCATACGGTCCATCAAGGAGCGGCATATCTGTATCCATCCGCGACAAAACTTTTGATTCAGGAATTTTTTAATCGTTCCCGTTCTGCTGAAGATGCCGATGGCCTGCATATTTTAACGGAACGTGAGCAAGAGATTTTAGCATTGATTGCAAAAGGATATTCAAATAAGGAAATTGCAGAAAAACTGGTGGTTTCGGTAAAAACGGTAGAGACACACAAGACGAAAATCATGGAAAAATTACATCTTAGAACTCGCCCGGAATTGGTAAGATACGCGATGAAAAAAGGGCTGTTAGATTTTGAATAGAAAGGTGTCCACTTTGAACCAACGACCGATATTTATTGATGAAGCAGTACAAATGATTTTACAACATGTCTGTTCTGCGGGGGCGCATTTGTTGAATTTGCCGGAAACAGAAGGGCACATACTTGCTGAAGACTTATATGCTTCCACAGATGTGCCGCATTTCTCCAAAAGTATGATGGATGGTTTTGCGATTCGTTCGGAAGATGTACAGGATGCTTCGTTTTCGTCCCCTGTCACATTGAAAGTCATTGATGAAGTGATGGCGGGTGAAGTGAGTTCCTGTAGGTTGCAACCGGGTGAAGCGATTCGCATTATGACAGGTGCGCCTATTCCTGCTGGAGCGGATGCTGTCTGCAGATTTGAACAAACCAGAGACGGATTCAAACAGAATATCCGGGAAGTGGCGATATTAACGCCAGTTCGAGCCGGAGAGTCGATTTCATTCTGCGGTGAAGATATACAAAAAGGGCAGTTGCTGCTTTCCGAAGGCAGCCAAATCGGGCCTTCGGAAGCTAGTATATTAGCGACATTTGGAATTGCGGATGTGCCGGTTTTTAAAAAGCCGAGAGTGGGAATTGTATCGACAGGAAGTGAACTTGTCGATTACCGGTCAACAGCAGAAGAAGTATCGGATGGAAAACTTCGCAACAGCAATAGCATATTAGTCTCTCAGTTAATTCAGCAACATGGCGGAATTCCCCGCATCTACCCCTACGTATCCGATGATCCGGAAGCGTTGCAAGAGCGCCTGCGATCCATGCTGGAGAGAGAGGATATTGTGGTGTTTACGGGCGGTGTCTCTGTAGGCGATAAAGATTATATTCCGCACATTTGCCGGGAAACCGGTGTGGATATAAAATTTTGGAAGGTCATGATTCGGCCTGGTCAGCCTGCCATGTTTGGTGTATTTGGCAAACGATTGGTTTTTGGCTTGTCGGGAAATCCGGCAGCATGCTTTATAAATGCGCTGTTGTTTCTTGTTCCGGCCATTCGGGCTATGAACGGAAGAAAGGGAGATCAAGTCACTTTACCGGCACTGACTGCCCGGTTAATCGGGGATGTTGGGCAAAAGCCGGTAAAGCATACTCGGTTTTTACGCGGGAATGTGTTTTTGGATGAAGGGCAATTGTTTGTCGATATTCAAAGAGCCCAATCCTCTGCGATTATGTCCAGTTTTTTGGGAACGAACTGCCTGGTGCGGATCGATTCCGATCACATACCGAAGCACGGGGAGCTTGTATCGATTTATCAATACGGATTGATAGGGAAACCGGTGTAGTCTTTGTGTGGCATTTGCAAGGATTGTTTGATGTTTTGGAAAATATGATTGCGTTTTGGTCTTTTGGAGGTTTTTAAGCGATTTTTTATTAGCGAGGATGCCGATGATACCTAGTATAGCGTTTGTTGGATACAAAAAAACAGGAAAAACAACTTTGATTTGCAAAGTAATAGAAGTGTTGGGCTCAAAAGGATTGCGAATCGGGGCCTTAAAGCATGATGGACATGAGTTTGAAATGGATCATGTGGGGACGGATACATACGACTTTCGAGAAGCTGGTGCGAAAAGTGTCATGATTCAATCCGCACGACAAGTTGCGATGATTGAGAAGGTCGATTCGCCTGCCCCGGTTTCAGAATTGCTGCAGCGTTTTAGGGATGTAGATTTGATAATAATGGAAGGATTCAAGAGAGAATCGATACCGAAGATTTTATTAATTAAAGACGAACAACATTTTGAGCTTATTCACAAACTTGAACATATTCAAGCGGTATGTACGAATCCATCTTTCCTGACATCTGCAACGGATCACTGGAATGGTCCGGTATTTGATTGGAGTGATGCATCATCCATTGCGGAGTTTGTATATCAATGGTGGATGAAGTTTCAATCCTAGGTAAAAATTATTATTGTTTTTTGTATTTGAATCGTGGTATGATACTCATCGTCACTTCTCAGTGACAGTTTGGATATGTGGTAATGTTTTGGAAATTCATTTTGTCATTTGAATACGTGCTTTAAATGAATACGTGTTTTAAAATAGAAAGTATAATGCAGAATGAAATTTCCTGCAAATTACTGTTTGACATTTTATAAGAAAGATGATAAATTATTTAATTGTTGACGGTAAATTTGATGAAGTTCCTTGAAAACTAAACAAGTGCAGGGAGTTATTATGTAACTCCTGTCATTAGTCAGTATTGATTCTGACAGGGTCAAATGCTTCGGTTGCTAAGCGATCTTTTGTGGAAACTTCAACGACCTTCGGTTGCGGAGTAAATTCACACGAAGTGCTGAAGCACTAAGTGTTCATTTGAGAGTTTGATCCTGGCTCAGGACGAACGCTGGCGGCGTGCCTAATACATGCAAGTCGCGCGGACGATGCAAAGCTTGCTTTGCATCGTTAGCGGCGGACGGGTGAGTAACACGTGGGCAACCTGCCGAATCGTTTGGGATAACACCCGGAAACGGGTGCTAATACCGGATAGTTTCTTCCTTCGCATGAAGGGAGACGAAAAGGTTCGTTCGGACCGCGATTCGATGGGCCCGCGGCGCATTAGCTAGTTGGTGGGGTAACGGCTCACCAAGGCGACGATGCGTAGCCGACCTGAGAGGGTGACCGGCCACACTGGGACTGAGACACGGCCCAGACTCCTACGGGAGGCAGCAGTAGGGAATCTTCCGCAATGGGCGCAAGCCTGACGGAGCAACGCCGCGTGAGTGATGAAGGCCTTCGGGTTGTAAAACTCTGTCTTCGGAGACGAACCCGTACGGGAGGAAATGCCCGTGCGTTGACGGTATCCGAGGAGGAAGCCCCGGCTAACTACGTGCCAGCAGCCGCGGTAATACGTAGGGGGCAAGCGTTGTCCGGAATCACTGGGCGTAAAGCGCGCGCAGGCGGCATTTCACGTCTGGGGTGAAAGTCCAGAGCTCAACTCTGGGATGGCCTTGGAAACGGGAGTGCTTGAGCGTCGGAGAGGTAAGGGGAATTCCACGTGTAGCGGTGAAATGCGTAGAGATGTGGAGGAACACCAGTGGCGAAGGCGCCTTACTGGCCGATTGCTGACGCTGAGGCGCGAAAGCGTGGGGAGCAAACAGGATTAGATACCCTGGTAGTCCACGCCGTAAACGATGAGTGCTAGGTGTTGGAGGGTACCACCTCCAGTGCCGAAGCTAACGCATTAAGCACTCCGCCTGGGGAGTACGGTCGCAAGACTGAAACTCAAAGGAATTGACGGGGGCCCGCACAAGCAGTGGAGCATGTGGTTTAATTCGAAGCAACGCGAAGAACCTTACCAGGTCTTGACATCCCGCTGACCGGTGTAGCGATACACCTTCCCTTCGGGGCAGCGGTGACAGGTGGTGCATGGTTGTCGTCAGCTCGTGTCGTGAGATGTTGGGTTAAGTCCCGCAACGAGCGCAACCCTTGATCTGTGTTGCCAGCATTCAGTTGGGCACTCACAGGTGACTGCCGGCGACAAGCCGGAGGAAGGCGGGGATGACGTCAAATCATCATGCCCCTTATGACCTGGGCTACACACGTGCTACAATGGGCGGTACAACGGGATGCGAAGCCGCAAGGCGGAGCCAACCCCTGAAAACCGTTCACAGTTCGGATTGCAGGCTGCAACCCGCCTGCATGAAGCCGGAATTGCTAGTAATCGCGGATCAGCATGCCGCGGTGAATCCGTTCCCGGGCCTTGTACACACCGCCCGTCACACCACGAGAGTTGACAACACCCGAAGTCGGTGGGGCAACCATTTGGGGCCAGCCGCCGAAGGTGGGGTCGATGATTGGGGTGAAGTCGTAACAAGGTAGCCGTATCGGAAGGTGCGGCTGGATCACCTCCTTTCTAAGGAATATAAGTCCCTTATAGGGATGCGAAAAAGAGTGTTTGTGTTACACGAACATTGCCCTGCACTTGGTTAGTTTTGAGGGAACCTCCCTCAAATGGAAACATCTGATGGTTGCATCGCTGGATGCAGCGTATTAGATTTCCTGCTTTCGCAAGGAAGCGTTTGATATGTTCTTTGAAAACTGGATAGCGAATTCTATCGTATACAGGATGAATACAATGCGTGGTAACTGCGCAAGCAGTACACAATTTCATCAAATGTTTTACCCGAGCGCTTAACGATTTTTTGGTATGCATGTTTTATGCAGCACCAAGCTGCGACTCGCTAGCGGCGAGAAGTGCTAGGAAGAGATTTCGTGAAGAAGTGAGCATAATGGAATTATGTGAACGATGAACGAAAGATCTGACAACGCAATTCGAAGCCGATAGGTAGAGTCGCCTAGGTTAAGTTAGTAAGGGCGCATGGTGGATGCCTAGGTGCCAGGTGCCGATGAAGGACGGAGCGAACGCCGAAACGCCCCGGGGAGCTGTAAGCAAGCGTTGATCCGGGGATCTCCGAATGGGGCAACCCCCTGCGGTTCATACCGCAGGATTCCGATCTGAATCCATAGGGTCGGAAAGGTACACCAGGGGAACTGAAACATCTAAGTACCCTGAGGAAAAGAAAACAACAGTGATTCCCTAAGTAGCGGCGAGCGAACGGGGAATAGCCCAAACCGCACATGCTTGCATGTGCGGGGTTGCGGGGCGTCTCATACGAAGTTATCAATCCATTGGGTAGGAGAACGGCCTGGAACGGCCGATCGCAGAGGGTGACAATCCCGTATCTGAAACCAAATGGACTTCGAGACGAACCCCAAGTACCGCGGGACACGTGAAATCCCGTGGGAATCCGGGAGGACCACCTCCTAAGGCTAAATACACCCTGGCAACCGATAGTGAACCAGTACCGTGAGGGAAAGGTGAAAAGCACCCCGGGAGGGGAGTGAAACAGAACCTGAAACCATGTGCCTACAATCAGTCGGAGGGCCATACCACCCCAAAAAGTATTACTTTTCGGGGACCCCGGTTAGCCTGACGGCGTGCCTTTTGTAGAATGAACCGGCGAGTGATGGTCGCAAGCGAGGTTAAAGCGAGAAGCTGGAGCCGTAGCGAAAGCGCGTCTGAAAAGGGCGGCAGTTTGCGGTCATCGACCCGAAACCGGGTGATCTACCCCTGGTCAGGGTGAAGTTGCGGTAAAACGCAATGGAGGCCCGAACCCACTGACGTTGAAAAGTCAGGGGATGAACTGGGGGTAGGGGAGAAATTCCAATCGAACTCGGAGATAGCTGGTTCTCCCCGAAATAGCTTTAGGGCTAGCGTTGGAGCGAGAGGGATGGAGGTAGAGCACTGATTGGGCTAGGGGCCTGTCCAAGGTTACCGAACTCAGTCAAACTCCGAATGCCGTTTCCTTATCTCCAGCAGTCAGACTACGAGTGCTAAGATCCGTGGTCAAAAGGGAAACAGCCCAGACCATCAGCTAAGGTCCCCAAGTTCCGGTTAAGTGGGAAACGATGTGGCGGTGCACAGACAACCAGGATGTTGGCTTAGAAGCAGCCACCATTGAAAGAGTGCGTAATAGCTCACTGGTCGAGTGACGCTGCGCGGAAAATGTAACGGGGCTAAACCGGACACCGAAGCTATGGATGTGCCTGTCGGCACGTGGTAGGGGAGCGTTCTCAGCGAGTGGAAGTCAGACCGGAAGGTCTGGTGGATGGCTGAGAAGTGAGAATGCCGGTATAAGTAGCGAAAAGACAGGTGAGAATCCTGTCCACCGAAAGCCTAAGGGTTCCTGGGGAAGGCTCGTCCTCCCAGGGTTAGTCGGGACCTAAGCCGAGGCCGAAAGGCGTAGGCGATGGACAACTGGTGGAAATTCCAGTACCACCGTGTCACCGTTTGAGTGAGGGAGTGACGCAGGAGGATAGGGTGAGCGGCCTGTTGGATGGCCGTGCAAGCAGCAAGGCTGGGAGATTGGCAAATCCGTCTTCCATACGGTCAAGCTGTGATGCCGAGCGAAATTGTAGTAGCGAAGTCCCTGATTTCACACTGCCAAGAAAAGCTTCTAGCGAGGGGACCGGTGCCCGTACCGCAAACCGACACAGGTAGGCGAGGAGAGAATCCTCAGGTGCGCGGGAAAACTCTCGTTAAGGAACTCGGCAAAATGGCCCCGTAACTTCGGGAGAAGGGGCGCTCTGGTAGGGTGTTCTTTACGAATGCCTGAGAGAGCCGCAGTGAAAAGGCCCAAGCGACTGTTTAGCAAAAACACAGGTCTCTGCTAAGCCGAAAGGCGATGTATAGGGGCTGACGCCTGCCCGGTGCTGGAAGGTTAAGAGGAGGGGTTATCCCTTGCGGGAGAAGCTCTGAATTGAAGCCCCAGTAAACGGCGGCCGTAACTATAACGGTCCTAAGGTAGCGAAATTCCTTGTCAGGTAAGTTCTGACCCGCACGAATGGCGTAACGACTTGGGCGCTGTCTCAACGAGAGACCCGGTGAAATTGTAGTACCTGTGAAGATGCAGGTTACCCGCGGCTAGACGGAAAGACCCCGTGGAGCTTGACTGTAGCTTGATATGGAAGTTGGGTACTTCATGTACAGGATAGGTGGGAGACTGCGAAGCCAGGGCGCCAGCCTTGGTGGAGTCAATCTTGGGATACCACCCTTGAAGTATCCGGCTTCTAACTCGACGCCCTGAAGCGGGTGTGAGGACAGTGTCAGGTGGGCAGTTTGACTGGGGCGGTCGCCTCCCAAAGCGTAACGGAGGCGCCCAAGGGTTCCCTCAGCGCGGTTGGAAATCGCGCGGCGAGTGCAAAGGCAAAAGGGAGCTTGACTGCGAGACTTACAAGTCGAGCAGGGACGAAAGTCGGGCTTAGTGATCCGGCGGTGCCGAGTGGAAGGGCCGTCGCTCAACGGATAAAAGCTACCCCGGGGATAACAGGCTTATCTCCCCCAAGAGTCCACATCGACGGGGAGGTTTGGCACCTCGATGTCGGCTCATCGCATCCTGGGGCTGAAGTCGGTCCCAAGGGTTGGGCTGTTCGCCCATTAAAGCGGTACGCGAGCTGGGTTCAGAACGTCGTGAGACAGTTCGGTCCCTATCTGCCGCGGGCGCAGGAAATTTGAGAAGTGCTGTCCTTAGTACGAGAGGACCGGGATGGACCGACCGCTGGTGTCTCAGTTGTGGTGCCAACTGCATCGCTGAGTAGCCAAGTCGGGACGGGATAAGCGCTGAAAGCATCTAAGCGCGAAGCCCGCTTCAAGATGAGATTTCCCACTAGGAAGCTAGGTAAGACCCCATGAAGAAGACATGGTTGATAGGTCTGGAGTGTACGTGTGGCGACACATTGAGCTGACAGATACTAATCGGTCGAGGACTTAACCTAAACAAAAAGGTTTACGTGCGCAAAGGGTACGATAGCATTCGCATCTGGTTTTGAAAGAATATTATAATCGGAGCATGGCGCAGTTTGGTAGCGCGCTTGGCTTGGGACCAAGAGGTCGCGGGTTCAAATCCTGCTGCTCCGACCAGTATGAGCCATTAGCTCAGTTGGTAGAGCACCTGACTTTTAATCAGGGTGCCGCTGGTTCGAGTCCAGCATGGCTCATCTTTATTAGAGGATGTTCAAAAAGTAGTCAAAACTCCACGGCGGATTGCTTTGTCGAATCCCAAAAAGGCTTACTCATGTACCAAACACGTACACTCCGTCGCCTTTTCGTGCTTCGGCTTCGCACTCCTTGTGTCTTACTTAACCACTTTTTGAACACGCACTATTAGGTTGATATATTGTGCGGAAGTAGCTCAGTGGTAGAGCATCGCCTTGCCAAGGCGAGGGCCGCGGGTTCGAGTCCCGTCTTCCGCTCCATACCCGGAGGGATACCGAAGCGGTCATAACGGGGCGGTCTTGAAAACCGTTAGGGTGCAAGCCCACGGGGGTTCGAATCCCTCTCCCTCCGCCATTTGTTATGTGCCCTTAGCTCAGCTGGATAGAGCGTTTGACTACGAATCAAAAGGCCGGGAGTTCGAATCTCTCAGGGCACGCCACTATTAAAATGAATATGTCTGGTGATGATGGCAGAGGGGATACACGCGTACCCATCCCGAACACGACCGTTAAGCCCTCTAGCGCCGATGGTACTTGGAACGCAGGTTCTTGGGAGAGTAGGACGTTGCCAGACAATAAAAATGGGGGTATAGCTCAGTTGGGAGAGCACCTGCCTTGCAAGCAGGGGGTCAGCGGTTCGAATCCGCTTACCTCCACCATTTACTAAATTCCCAATTAATACCACGAATTCGTATATCCCTGTTAGTATTCCTTGATAGCTGAGCTATAGAATATTCGACTGAAGACCTTCGGTTTGCAAGTTCGAATCCTGCTCGGGGTCCATAATTGGCCCCATGGTCAAGCGGTTAAGTAACCGCCCTTTCACGGTGGTAACAGGGCTCCGAATCCCCTTGGGGTCATCATTAACATCGCGGGGTGGAGCAGTTGGTAGCTCGTCGGGCTCATAACCCGAAGGTCGCAGGTTCAAGTCCTGTCCCCGCAACCATATGTGGAGCTGTGGTGTAGAGGCCTAACATGCCTGCCTGTCACGCAGGAGACCGCGGGTTCGAATCCCGTCAGCTCCGCCACAATTGCCAGCGTAGCTCAGCAGGTAGAGCAACTGACTTGTAATCAGTAGGTCGCGGGTTCGATTCCTGTCGCTGGCTCCAGTATAAAATTTGATGATTTGAACAATATTACTAGTAGACGAATTTCAATTCTTGTGCAATGATTATACTAGCTCGCATTGTTATACGGCTCGATAGCTCAGTTGGTTAGAGCGACGGATTCATAACCCGTAGGTCGGCAGTTCGAATCTGCCTCGAGCCATCTTGCATTTTTATAAGAATCATGAGTTTAGATCAGGTACCGTGCGTCGGAAACTCCGAACCGTGTCAGATCCTGACGGAAGCAGCACTAAGGGGATCTCTCCGAGCGTTGCGGCAATACCTGGTCTAAACTCATGGTTTTTTTATTTTTAAAAAAACATAAATATAAACATAACTATCAGTGCGTGTTCAAAAGGTGGTTAAGTAAGACACAAGGAATGCGAAGCCGAAGCACGAAAAAGCGGCGGAGTGTGTACGGGTATAATCGGTATGATCAAGAGCCACATGAATATGTGGCTCTTGATCATATATACTTGAATACATGACTTTAATCATGAACAGCCTCTTGAGTTTCGACAGGTTTATCTGATAAATGGACTGTAGGAGAAATTTCGGCTTTTTCAGTTGTTGAAATTCCCATTGAATACAGTAAAGGGCAAACGCGAGTAATTCCTTCAGCCACTTTTATTGCACCGCCGGCAATCAAGAAATAGCTTGTCAAATCCCGCCGACGAACGGAACGTCCAATTCCACAACCAAGTGCCGTTAATCCAATCACTAACCGAGTGTAAGCATCCCAAGTACCTACATTTTGTTTGATCATGGAATTTCCTCCTTTATTGTCATGTATCCAAGCCATACATATCGTTGACAAAGTCAGAGGATTTTATCCGATCACTTGGCGAAACTTAGAATCAGATGAAGTAAAAACTCCAACTGATTCAAGTTTTACTTTATTAAGAAGTTGCTTGTAAATGTTTTAACCGTTCTGCAATATTTGTCAAATCTAATAATGTTTCATCAATATGATCCATTGCTCTCGTCTGCTCTGTTGTCGTTGCAGAAATCTCTTCGGTCATTGCAGTTACGTGTTGTACATTTCCTTGAATTTGCTTTGCTTTCTCGTTTAATAGATCCATACTTTCCCGCTGATGCGCAACGTCATTTTGAACTTCATTTACAACGTTTGAGACGGACTGAACTGCTTCTTTGATCGTCACAAAAGACTGTTGTATGATATCACGGGCTTGATCTACTTTAGCAAAGGAAGTACTGGTATTTTCTACAGCTTGAACGACATCGTGAATATCACTTAGCATGGACTGTATCACTTCTTGAATATCGTGATTGGCTTCTTGGCTTTGTTCAGCTAATGCCCGAACTTCATTGGCTACGACTGCAAACCCCCGCCCGACTTCGCCAGCACGTGCCGCCTCAATTGAAGCATTTAAAGATATCAAGTTTGTCCGATTCGCAATTTCTTCGACAGTCTGTAAAATTTCAACAATATTCTGACCCCTCTGTTGTAATTTTCGAGTCATTGCAATTGTTTGATCAGAGGCCGTATTGGCCCGAATGGTTTCGTGACTGATTTGTTCTGATCGGGTACTCCCTTCGTTGATTGCCCGATGCAGTTCAGTCATGGCGCGTATCCCTGACTTTACATCCGACTCGATTCGATTTGATATTTCTAAAGTCTGATTTGCAATTGTCATTTGGGAATCCACAGCTTCCACCTGATTCATCGAGCCTGTTGCAATTTCTTTCATTGCAAAATCAATTGTCAAAGAGCCTTCGTGGGCTGTTTGTACTAGTTTTTGTACATTCTCTACAGAGTTACGCAGGGTAGCAATGGAATGATCCATTTCCTCCCGGTATTGACGCAATACAAGGACTAGCTCGGAAAATGCTATCGCTACATCGGAAAGTTCATTTTTAATTTTCGGTGTTGGAATGTTAACGTTATAATTTCCATTTTTCATTTCCATCACGGCGTTGTGAAGTTTTCTTACTTGTCCAACAATGTATTTCGCACCAAAACCGGCAAGCAATACTTGCCAAATAACCCCTCCCAAAAGAATCAGAGCAGAAATTACTAATGCATGTGTGCCGGAATCGCCGGTTTTTTTCTGCCATAAAAGCAGAATTTCACTACAGCCGTAAGTAATGATGGATACGATTACAGTAACAATGATCAATTGCCATTCCAATTTTTTTTTCATACGTTGTTGTCCTCTTTTCTGCACATGAATTCCTTATTCTATCTGTCATGTTCGTATTTTTATTCATAGATCTTTAATTGCAAATAGTCCAAATGGACTATATTTCTAAACTTGAAGCGAATATTGAAATATAAAAATCAAGTAAAAATTCAGAATGAATTTAGAGGAAAGTAGAGATACATTGAAAATCATCCGAATTAACTAGTTGAAAGTAGTTCATTTGCATCTTCGCCGCGAATAAAATGAAATGTTAAAAAAGAAGAAACTGGAATTATAAATCCTCTTGTACTATATTACTATATTTTAATAAACAGGGGTTAAGAATTTATAGCAATTTGGTACGAACCTTATATGATTTTGGGAGATGCGGTCATTGCTACGAATTCAGATCACCAAATTCTTGAACTTAACAGAGAATACGAACAGGCATGTGGCTACAATCACTCCCAATTGATAGGAAAAAAAGCCGAATTTATAAAATCAGGTCTAACTCCTAAATATGTATATAATGCCTTAAAGGAATCCCTAAGCCAAAACAAAAGCTGGATGGGAATATTAACAAATAGAAAGCCGGATGGATATTTATGGAACCCACCTTTAATAACTGGGATCATTTGTTAGCGATTTATCGCGACCAAAATAAGACAGACAGTTTGCCCAGTTAAGCAAAAACCTTCATTTGTTCACTTGGCAGCGCCAAGTGTTTTTTATTTGTAACCTTAGATTGTGTTTGTAACATAATGTTCATAATTGTATCAATACATTCAAGTATTTTATTATATAATGTAAAAATTAAATTACCGATTCTATGACGAACTCAATATTTGGGTTTTTCTATATTTTCAATGATGGCAAACTCAAGTATAATTATAAATAATGAGGTGAAATATATGCCGATTCGAGTACTTGTAGTTGATGATCATCAATTGTTTCGACGTGGAGTTATAGGCATATTACAGTTGTCGGAGGAGTTTGAAGTTGTTGGCGAAGGAAGCAATGGCGAAGAAGCCGTTGATATGGTGGAGCGTGTAAAACCTGATGTATTGATCATGGATTTATCCATGCCCGTTATGAATGGGATGGAAGCAATGCGTCAGATTCAGCATATGGAGACAAGTACGCGAGTTCTTATTTTAACTGTAAATGAAGAAGAAGAAGCATTATTTGAAGCTGTGAAAAATGGAGCACAAGGATATTTGATAAAAACGGTGGAGCCGAATGAGTTACTGGCCGCTATTCGCAATGTCGCTGCCGGAGAAGCTGTAATACCTAGCAATCTGGCCGTTAAGATCTTGTCTGAAATCGCCAAACCGAAACCGGTGACTGTTGAAGCATTGATTGAACCATTGACGCAAAGAGAGCTGGAAGTGTTAAAGGAGCTTGGGAAAGGATTCTCCAATCGGGAAATTGCCAAACATCTTTTTATTAGTGAAAATACCGTACGCAACCACGTACGTAATATATTGGATAAATTGCACATGACAAACCGTGTGCAAGCAGCAGCATATGCCGTGCGAGAAGGTCTGATCAAAGGGGATGAAACCAGTTGAGTAGTCTGCAGGACTTTTTGTCAAAGCCGGAAGGTTCATTGCCAATCTTTGAGTCGCATGTTTTTCGGCATGTTTTTGAATATGCAGCTGACGGTTATATCATTCTGGACGAACATATGAATGTGTTGTATATGAATCAAACAGCGAAGACGTGGTTTGGCGATTTGTCCATGAATCATCCGATACGTTGCAACGATCTGTTGCATTGTCACGATGGACAGGGAAATTCGCTAAAACAATCCGGATGTTATGGACAGTGTGTATTTTTCTCAAAGTCTTCATTAACCAATATTGAAATGAACGTAAAAAATCTGGCAGGAGAAGAACGGCTTGTTTCTGTTTCCTACTCGTATATTCCATCTCATTCATTAACAGAACGCATCATTATGATGTCGATTCGGGATATTACCGATGCCAAGCAATTCGAGGCAGAAAAGAGAAAAGTTGAAAAATTGACATATACGATTCGTGAACGTGAGCGGTTGGCCAGAGATTTACATGACACGGTTGCACAGGATCTGGCGTTCGCAAATATGAAATTAAAAGTTATCGAACAAGATGCGGCAAAGCTTCAGGGTGACAAACTTTGTGAATCTATTCACGATGTTTCGGTTGTTTTGGATGATTGCCTTGTGGAGCTTCGACATACGTTGCGGGATTTAAACTTTTCAGGAAGAGACCTACATGGCTTTGTTCAAAACACTGTACGTACGTTTGAAAAACGTACTGGCATTCAAATAAAATTGTACGTGGAGGGAACATTTGAAGATTTGGATGTCATGATTGCCACACAAGTAGCGAGATTGCTACAGGAATCGTTGGCGAATATTCGAAAACATGCGAAAGCAACCATAGCCATCCTTTCATTGATTCGAACAAATCATATGTTGAAAGTAATGGTCAGTGATAATGGAATCGGCTTTGACCCGGATTCCATCAATGCAGAACATCATTTTGGATTGCGCTCCATGCGTGAACGATGTGCTGCAATGCACGCAAGAGCAGTCTTGGATGCGAAGCCTGGGAAAGGAACGACTTGGACATTTGAATTTGACTTATAGTTTTTCATAGATGACCATCAAAGTATAACGTTTTATACAACCGCCTTGTTTAGTCTCATTGGACTATGAAGGGCGGTTATTTTGTGTGGTGTATTAAATATGTAAACATTCTACAATACATCTAGACGATCAAAATAATAGGATAAGAAACCAAATTAAAAATTTAGAGTTGATCTGTTAATTTAAAGTTGATCGGTTAATCTTCTGGCAATCTTTCAGAATGTTTTCTAGGGTGTGATGAATCGATGCATGTAAAACGCACAAAAGTATTACAAATTTCAAAAAATATCCAACAGATAGAATTTCAAGATATATTTCGGACAATCGATCGTAAAATTCTTGAATTCTTGCAAAATTATTCTGCACTCATTGCGTCAATCATGGGGATTGGCTTATGCGCTTGGGGTTTGTTCCGACATGACTTAAATTTGGTTATCGAAACCTTGCTTTCAGGTGCAATCGGTTATTACATAGGCTTTTTCCCCGCATTAATCGTAAATCTATTTATATTTTTTCTCCGAATTCATAGTGCAGGACCTGCATATCAGGTGTTTGATGTAAAGGTATTGCAGTTTTTTGGATGTGCGTATATTGCCTGGTTGGGATTTTGCCATCGTCAATCGGCGCTTTTCAGCCGTCAGCAATTCTTTCAGGAAGAGCCACATGCCCATCTCATATCTTGGACATTGGTAAACGAGGTGCGAAACTCTTTGATGGCGATGCGATTATTATTATTTAAGTACTACAAATCAGAAACGGAACAAAGTGAATTTAAGCTCGTAGAAGATGAACTGTTGCGACTGGAGTTAATTTTCGGTTCTTTGTCAAAAAGTCATCCTCGCCAAAAACCGCCAAAACACTAGTGTTTACCAGCCGAATAGTCCATTTGTACTAGAGTGTAACAATGCTAACGGACTATAAGGGATAGGTAGATTTTCATATTGTTGGCAGATCCTGCTTATGTTAAAAAAAAGTTAGCATTCTTATTTAAACAGATATCATCAAAGAATTTTTAAGAAAGGGGAGTCTGACATGGCAGACCTGTCGCCAACACCGGGAAAGGGGAGCACTTTGCCAAATGCGCCAACCACACAGGAAGAACATCCACATGACAAATATTCTCTAAAAGGGACATTTGCTTGTGTATTGTTGCTGGCTGCTTTGATTGTTGCGAGTTGGTATGCGGTCTTTGCGTTATTTTTGAGTAGGCAGTAGGCATTTACCAGGTGAGCAGTAGGATAGGAGAAGGTGATAATCGTATGTACATGCCTCGTTCTGAGAAGGTTTGGATCACCATTGGAGGCGTGGTTTTAGCAGCTTTTTTTGCTACGGTTGCTATAGACGCATTTGTAATGGGTGCAACTCCACCGTCTGATCCAAAAATGATTGATCCGGCAAAAGTAAGTACAACACCGCCATTTGACAAACCAGGCTTGGTTCAAGTCGGACCGAAAGAATATGATGCCAATATGACTGCATTCACCTTTGGTTTCGGTCCAAATGTGTTAAATGTTCCGGTAGGCGCTAAAGTGAACTTTCATGTCACCAGCAAAGATGTGGTACATGGATTTGAAATTCCTGGTACTGATGTAAACATGATGATTGATCCGGGATTTGTGAATAGCGCATCACATACGTTTGATAAGCCGGGAAAATACTTAATCTTGTGCAATGAATATTGTGGTGCGGGACACCAGTTGATGATGGCTACTATCATTGTAGGTGGTGATGCGAAGTGATGACGCAAGACAATTCGATACTGGCGCGTTTTGATAAAAAGGATGCATCCCTGAGTCTGGCATATGTTGTAATTGCTTTTTTAGCGATATTCATTGGTGCTATTGCAGGTCTTCTGCAAGGACTTGACCGTGGTCATTTGATTACACTTCCAAGCACCTTATATTATGAGATTTTAACTGCACATGGCGTGATGATGGGAGTTATTTTTACGACCTTTTTTATCATTGGATTCCTGTTTGCAGGTACAGCCCGCACTGTTGGGGGACTTACCAACCTTTCCAGATCACTGGGTTGGATTGGCTACTGGATGATGGTGATTGGCACAGCTCTTGGAACGGCTGAGATTTTAGCTGGGAATGCTTCTGTACTTTATACGTTTTATGCACCTTTAAAAGCTTCCCCCTTTTTTTATATCGCATTGACTTTGATTGTTGTGGGGAGCTGGCTTGGTGGATACGGAATATTTGCAAGTTTCGTCAATTGGCGCCGCAATCATAAAGGACAGACAACACCCCTGTTTGCTTATATGGCAACTGCAACCATGGCATTATGGCAAATTGCCACACTTGGTGTTGCGGCTGAAGTTCTCTTTCAATTGATTCCATGGTCATTTGGGTGGGTTCCGACGATTGATGTACTGCTCAGTCGTACATTATTCTGGTTTTTTGGGCATCCTCTGGTATATTTCTGGCTCTTGCCGGCATATGCTTGTTGGTATGTAAACATTCCGAAGATTATTGGCACCAAACTTTTTAGCAATGCATTGCCGCGTGTGACTTTTATGTTGTTCTTGTTATTGTCTACGCCGGTCGGATTCCACCATCAATTGCTTGAGCCAGGAATCCCGCCGAGTTGGAAGGCGTTGCATGTTGCATTGACAATGGGTGTTGTTATTCCTTCTTTGATGACCGCATTCGCCTTGTTTGCAACATTTGAGATCCGCGGCCGTGAACGCGGCGCCAAGAGTCTCTTTGGATGGTTTTCCTCACTGCCATATAGTGATGTTCGTTTTTTTGGACCATTCATGGGCATGTTAATGTTTATTCCGGCAGGTATTGGCGGTATTATCAATGCCAGTTTTCAATTGGATGAAGTCGTTCATAATACGTTATGGGTTACTGGACATTTCCATATTACTGTAGGGGCAGCCGTTGCATTAACTTTCTTTGGGACGGCGTATTGGCTGATTCCTGCTCTTAATGGGCGTGTCTTAACACCGCGCATGAATAAAATGGGCTTGCTGCAAGTGTTCTTATGGGTTGTCGGCATGACTTTCATGTCAGTCTCCATGCATACATTAGGATTGTTGGGAGAACCGCGCCGTACAGCGTTTACGAATTATTTGAACAGTCCTGTCGTGCAAGAATGGGCAGGAATGCGTTTGACATTGGCAATTGGCGGGATCATCCTTTTCATATCTGCCATGATTTTGACCGCTAATATTGTGAATCTCCTGTTTTTTGCTCCCAAAGGCGAAACTGAGTTTCCGGTCGCAGAAGAAGCTGCTGCAACACCTGAGAGCGTTCCACCGATTTTGGAGCGCTGGGGAGTCTGGTTGTCAATCGCGGTTGTATTGGTTTTGATTGCGTATACTATGCCTGTTTACGATCAAATCCAACTCCATCCACCAGGATCGAAAGGTTTTGTTACCTGGTAAATTATTTCTATTCCGTGATTTATGTCGAATGTATTTTCTTTTTGTACGTTGTCCGGTATCTATGAAAAACAAGAGGATGAGAACAGTACTTCTCTCATCTTTTTGTTTTTTGGATACAAGTTTTTTGAATACAGTCATGGAATATCCCAACGTTTATTTGAATTCAAAAAATTGTGCTCCTATTTTTAAAAGTATGGGCAAAAAGGCAAAAGAGCCTCATGGATTAGGGGCTCTTTTGCCATGTTTGTAAAGATGGTATGAAGGGAAAGGTGACCATGCATGTTGCCGTTGGATTTTTCAATCTAAAAAGTTATTCAAGTGGAGGATCAATTACGGTATATCCATTGTTTTTTAAATGTTGAATGATCTTTCCTGGATCAATCGTTTTCACGCGCAAACTGATCCTTCGCGTAAGTGGAGTATTGGATGGCAGCATCAGCATTGAGCATACTTTCGCATTGCATTGCAGCAGTACATTTGCAATCCCAAATAAGCCTTGGGGTGTATCCGGCAATTCTACTTCGATTCTGCTGGATGGTGTTGACACGCCCATCATCTCTACTAATGTTTGCAAAATGTCATTTCGTGTGAGAATTCCGACCAATTGGTTGTCTTTCATTACAGGTAAAAATCCGATTCGATACTGATACATTTTTAAGGCAGCATCTTCCACGAAGTCGAGAGGATGCACAGTGATGAGATTCACCTGCTTCATAAATTGCTTGACAGGTGTATTTAATATAGATGAATCTGGATTTTCGTCGAGTATGGAAGGGCGTGCATCCCGAATATCAATATCGGAGACGATTCCTATCACTTCTCCATTCGAAACAACAGGAAAATGCCGGATTTGATTCTTTTTTTCGAGTTCCAAAATCTCACTTAAAGTGGATTCCGGCGAAAGCGTTATAATATTCTCTTTCACCATAATCTGCTCGACTAACATGTTTCGTTGCTCCTTTCCCATGTATCAGCAGTGAAAAATCAAACCAATAGGCACAATGGGTCTTGGAAATCCTATGCCTGGCATTTATTTTACAATAAGAACCGGGCAAACAGCATGCTGAGCTACTTTATGGCTTACACTTCCTAAAACCAATTCGCTGAACGCGCCTAAACCGCGGCTTCCCATCACAATCAAATCATATTGTTCTGCTTTCGCCTTATCATAGATTTCCAAAGCCGGATCTCCGGAAACAATCACGCTATTGCACGGAATTCCTGCATGAAGTACTTTTTCTGCGGCTGGCTTTAGCAGTTTCATGCTTTCTTCATTTATTTTCTCTTCGATATTGATATCGATGGCGATTAAGTCTCCACCCCAATAATGAACAAGCGGATTTACATGCAATAAAGTAATTTGACAAATCGATTCTCTGCCTCTGCAAAGGGAAATGGCTGCATCTGTTGCTCTTTGCGAATGTTCTGAACCGTCATAAGCTACCAGTATTTTATTATACATACTATACCCCTCCAAGTGTTTTGGAATTTTTATAATATCCTACAAGAGGATGTTCAAAAAGTAGTCAAAACTCCACGGCGGCTTGCTTTGCCGAATCCCAAAAAGGCTTACTCATGTACCAAACACGTACACTCCGTCGCCTTTTCGTGCTTCGGCTTTGCACTCCTTGTGTCTTACTTAACCACTTTTTGAACACACACTACAAGAATCATTATGACAGTTTCGAAATGAACAAGGGAGTTCAGAATTAACTAATATGTGAATGTTTTACTAGTTAAATTGAACTATTTTTAGGTAGTAAAAACGGATATAAAAGCTAAGGGATTGAGGAAGTGGTTTGGACAAACAGGCGGAATCCTGAAAATTTGCAACAAATTCCGCCTCAATGTTATTTGATGAGTTTGTCTGCTGCAAGAGCCTAGTAGCCGACTTCTACTACTGCATTTACGATGACCATTTCATCCGTTTGATCCCCTTTTTCCGGCAAGATTACGCCACTGCTTGCGAGGAGTCCGCCTTCGCGGATCGTAATGAATACCTGTCCATATGGGAAGACTGCCTTGACTGTTTCTATATTGACTTGCTCATGGTGAAAGGGTACGCCTAGTGTCACGTGCACCTTCATGTTATCCAGACTGTTGCCGGGCAATACAGATCGCAAGCCAGGCATGGAATTGTGGCCGATTGCATCGCGACAGGCGCGAGCACATGCGACTGTAACATCTTGTCCATGCAAATCGATGCCGGTGCCAATTTCAATAAACATCACTTTGTTCATCATGATTTCACTCACCACTCCTAATTCGTTAAAAATTTCACCGTAAAAGGATGTACAAAAGTGTTCAAAACTCCATCGTATATGTTTGTAGTAGTTTCCATTTTCCATCATACAATTCCTGCTGGATATCTGTATATGAAATTGAAAATAGTCCGAAAGTATCATTTTTTGATACAAATTCCAGGAAGGGAAATAGTATATTTGGAACTGTCATGTCGACACGGAATTAAGGATAATATTTTCAACTTCAACTAACTTGTTACATGTATCTTGTTGCATTTTCATAAAGAAAACAAATTTTTATAAGCAACAGAATGGAGGAGTGGGGTATGCAAGTTGTAGTAGGTGTTTCCAATCGGCATGTCCATTTGACAAAGCTGGATTTGGAAGTTTTATTCGGGAAAGGGTACGAATTGACATATGTAAAAGACTTGCGCCAACCTGGGCAGTTTGCAGCGGAAGAAACCGTATCGCTGATTGGTCCGAAAGGCGCCATTCATCATGTTCGGGTATTAGGACCATGCCGCTCCTATACGCAAGTGGAAATTTCCAGAACGGATTCTTTTATTCTCGGAGTGCAACCGCCGATTCGAGATTCCGGAGATCTGGCGGGTGCTGAATCGATTCTCATACGTGGACCCAGAGGGGAGGTCGAGGCGAAAGAAGCTGTCATCCTTCCTTTGCGGCATATTCATATGACGCCAGCAGATGCCGACCGGTTAGGGGTCACGAACAAACAATTCGTAAGTGTTCATGTTCCAGGTGAGCGTGCTTTACTGTTGGAACATGTATTATGTCGGGTTGCAGACGCTTCAGCTTTGGAATTTCATCTAGATACAGATGAAGCAAATGCAGCTAATTTGAAAAATGGCGACTTAGTAGAAATTGTAACAGATTCAGAAATCAAGCTGGGAAATGTAAATGTTTTACACAAAAAATCCCGTATTCTCGTTTTGAATTGTGGAAGCTCTACGATTAAATACAAAATTTATCAAATGCCGGAAGAAACGATCGTTGAGACAGATACGATTGCGAAGATCCCGGCTTCAGAGTATGGAAATCGGATCGAAAACGTCCTGAAAGGATTCTCACAGCACAAATTTGATGCGATCTGTCATCGTGTCGTACATGGCGGCGAAGATTTTAAACAATCAACGATTGTAACAGAGGAAGTAAAAGCATCCATTCGAAAATATGAAAGATTTGCCCCGTTACACAATCCGAACAACTTGATAGGGATTGAATCAGCTGAGAAGGTATTTCCCGATACGCTGCAGGTAGCTGTTTTTGATACGGCATTCCATCAAACAATGCCGCCGTCTTCGTATTTGTATTCCATCCCTTATGAATATTATGAAAAATACGGGATTCGAAAATACGGATTTCACGGCATGAGTCACCGTTACGTCATGGAACGCGCCGAACAACTGCTTGAGATTTCGGCATCCAAATTGCGGTTATTAAGTTGTCATATTGGCAATGGCGTAAGCATTTGCGCGATTAAGCACGGAAAATCTTATGATACATCGATGGGTTTAACGCCCCTTGCAGGATTGACGATGGGAACGAGAAGCGGCAATATCGACCCTAGCATTATTTCATTTATTCAAGACATTGAAGAATCATCAACAGAAGGTGTTATTGATATTTTAAATTACAAGAGTGGCGTTTTGGGGATTTCCGGGGTGTCTGGCGATCTCCGGGATGTTATGGAGGCAGCGAAGGCAGGAGACAAACGCTGTCAATTGGCAATCGAAATGTACACGACTCGTATTCATAAATACATTGGTTTATATTTGGCACGATTAAATGGCGTAGATGGAATTATATTTACAGCCGGTGTAGGAGAAAACAGTCCTGAGCTGCGGGAGATGATTTGCGCCGGCTTTGAGTATGCAGGTGTTGTGCTGGATTATGAACAAAACAGAAATAAACATGGAGAACGGTTTATTTCCGCGCAATATTCACCAATCAAAGTGATGGTGATTCCAACGAATGAAGAATTGATCATGGCGCGGGATGGATATGCGTTATTGCCAAAGTTACGCGAAAATAAGCGAACAGCGGAAGTTGTTTCATAATATTGGATTGGTCATTCATTGGGTTTAGAGTCTCATAGAAAAAAGCATCCGCGATGGGATGCCTTTTTTCTATGGAATAGGGGGTGACTGTTTTGAAGGCCGTTCGAGTTGATCGACCACTGTTTGCCCGTCTATCGTTCCATTAGGATATGGCGGCGATTGTTTCCAAACGAGCAAAACTTACATTGACAATGGTACCGGCAACAACTGCAGGTCTGGTCAGAACCATTTCAAAGTTATCAAGATCTACTGCGACAACACGTCCTGTAAGTGTGACGCCGTCTACAAGCACAGAAACACGAGTGCCGGCTGCGGCATATCCAAGTAAGCGTTGACGAAATGTTGGGCCGTAAAATCCGTAGCTCATAACTTTACTTCTTCCATGAGGGCGGTTTTGTTGTTCCCTCACTATACTTTATGAAGCTACGATTTCAAGTGCAGTAGATTTGAATCTATTTTTTAAAAAATTGGTTGATAGAGGATGTTCAAAAAGTAGTCAAAACTCCCCGGCGGATTGCTTTGCCGAATCCCAAAAAGGCTTACTCATGTACCAAACACGTACACTCCGTCGCCTTTTCGTGCTTCGGCTTCGCACTCCTTGTGTCTTACTTAACCACTTTTTGAACACGTACTGATAGGGAATCGGATGGTTAAATTCAAAAGCAGCGTAAATTTGCATGGAATATCATTTATCTACTGCTTAGCTTTTTTTAGGAACTCTCCAATTCGATCTGCGGCTTCTGCCAAACGCTCTGCAGGCTGAACAAGAGCAATTCGGACATAACCTTCTCCCTGTCCGCCAAAAGCATCTCCCGGCACTACTGCAACGCCAGCTTCCTCAATCAGATCGTATACAAACTCTTTTGAAGTCCATCCCTTAGGAATCGCTGCCCATACAAACATTGTGGCAGGCGGAGGATCGATTTTCCAACCAGCATTGGCAAGGCCGTTAATGAGAACCTCCCGTCTCGATTCATATTCTAAGACTTGTGATCGTAGTGTAGAAAAATCGGAGGTCAAAGCCGCCTCTGCCGCTTTCTGTATCGGATAAAAAATACCGTAGTCAATATTTGATTTTAAATCTGCCAATATCCTTAAAATCTTAGAATTTCCGGCTGCATAGCCGATTCGGCAACCGGCCATATTAAATGTTTTGGAAAGTGAATTAAATTCAATGCCTACTTCTTTGGCGCCTGGAACGGATAAGAAACTTACTGGTTGTCTGCCGTCAAAAATTAGTTCCGAGTATGCAAAATCATGTACAACGAGAATATTGTTCGTTTTGGCAAAATCAATCACTTGCTGAAAAAATGACCGATCTGCAAGTGCTGTTACGGGATTTCCAGGATAGCTGATAATCATCATTTTGGTTTTTCTCAAAATATCTATTGGAATGTCCTCGAATTTTGGGAGAAAATTATTTTCTTTCAATAAAGGCATTGGGTAAATGTGACCGCCGGCAATCGTTACACTTGCTTCATAGATCGGGTAACCAGGGTCGGGAACCAATACATATTCGCCTGGATTTACGATGGCCATGGCGAGATGTGCCAAGCCATCTTGCGACCCCATCAGTTGCAGAATTTCCTCATCGGGATTCAGTCCAACTCCATAGCGTTCTTTATAGAAATAAGCCACAGCACGTAGAAAGTCAGGTGTTCCGGTCAAGGTATATCCATACTTGGATGTATCCTGGACATATTCCTTTAATGTATGGATCACGATTGACGGAGGCGGCAGATCCGGGCTGCCAACACTTAAATCGATAACGGAAATTCCATTTTCAACTGCTCTTCTTTTACGGTTGGCCAATTCTGTGAAGATTCCGGTACTTAATTGTTGAATGCGATTCGAAGCGATAATGTCCATGTGGTCCTCCATTTGGTAAAATTAAAGTGGATTTTAAGAGTTTTGAAGTTAGCTTATCGTCTGTCATGTTTAAGAATTACGATAACTCTATTGTACGATAACTCTATTTTAAATAAATGCATAAAATTAAAATTGCTTGAGAAGAAATAAATTTTTAAAATCCTAAAATTTTCATTTGCGTTCTCTAAGGGATTATGATATATTTATCAATGTCACTTCGACAGTCTGTCGCTGATGACACTTGAATTAAAGTTATAAGAAGTTCCTTGAAAACTAAACAAGTGCAGGGAGTTATATATGTAACTCCTGTCATTAGTCAGCAATGATTCTGACAGGGTAAAAACTTTCATTTGAGAGTTTGATCCTGGCTCAGGACGAACGCTGGCGGCGTGCCTAATACATGCAAGTCGCGCGGACGATGCAAAGCTTGCTTTGCATCGTTAGCGGCGGACGGGTGAGTAACACGTGGGCAACCTGCCGAATCGTTTGGGATAACACCCGGAAACGGGTGCTAATACCGGATAGTTTCTTCCTTCGCATGAAGGGAGACGAAAAGGTCCGTTCGGACCGCGATTCGATGGGCCCGCGGCGCATTAGCTAGTTGGTGGGGTAACGGCTCACCAAGGCGACGATGCGTAGCCGACCTGAGAGGGTGACCGGCCACACTGGGACTGAGACACGGCCCAGACTCCTACGGGAGGCAGCAGTAGGGAATCTTCCGCAATGGGCGCAAGCCTGACGGAGCAACGCCGCGTGAGTGATGAAGGCCTTCGGGTTGTAAAACTCTGTCTTCGGAGACGAACCCGTACGGGAGGAAATGCCCGTGCGTTGACGGTATCCGAGGAGGAAGCCCCGGCTAACTACGTGCCAGCAGCCGCGGTAATACGTAGGGGGCAAGCGTTGTCCGGAATCACTGGGCGTAAAGCGCGCGCAGGCGGCATTTCACGTCTGGGGTGAAAGTCCAGAGCTCAACTCTGGGATGGCCTTGGAAACGGGAGTGCTTGAGCGTCGGAGAGGTAAGGGGAATTCCACGTGTAGCGGTGAAATGCGTAGAGATGTGGAGGAACACCAGTGGCGAAGGCGCCTTACTGGCCGATTGCTGACGCTGAGGCGCGAAAGCGTGGGGAGCAAACAGGATTAGATACCCTGGTAGTCCACGCCGTAAACGATGAGTGCTAGGTGTTGGAGGGTACCACCTCCAGTGCCGAAGCTAACGCATTAAGCACTCCGCCTGGGGAGTACGGTCGCAAGACTGAAACTCAAAGGAATTGACGGGGGCCCGCACAAGCAGTGGAGCATGTGGTTTAATTCGAAGCAACGCGAAGAACCTTACCAGGTCTTGACATCCCGCTGACCGGTGTAGCGATACACCTTCCCTTCGGGGCAGCGGTGACAGGTGGTGCATGGTTGTCGTCAGCTCGTGTCGTGAGATGTTGGGTTAAGTCCCGCAACGAGCGCAACCCTTGATCTGTGTTGCCAGCATTCAGTTGGGCACTCACAGGTGACTGCCGGCGACAAGCCGGAGGAAGGCGGGGATGACGTCAAATCATCATGCCCCTTATGACCTGGGCTACACACGTGCTACAATGGGCGGTACAACGGGATGCGAAGCCGCAAGGCGGAGCCAACCCCTGAAAACCGTTCACAGTTCGGATTGCAGGCTGCAACCCGCCTGCATGAAGCCGGAATTGCTAGTAATCGCGGATCAGCATGCCGCGGTGAATCCGTTCCCGGGCCTTGTACACACCGCCCGTCACACCACGAGAGTTGACAACACCCGAAGTCGGTGGGGCAACCATTTGGGGCCAGCCGCCGAAGGTGGGGTCGATGATTGGGGTGAAGTCGTAACAAGGTAGCCGTATCGGAAGGTGCGGCTGGATCACCTCCTTTCTAAGGATATAAGTCCCTTATGGGGATGCGAAAAAGAGTGTTTGTGTTACACGAACATTGCCCTGCACTTGGTTAGTTTTGAGGGAACCTCCCTCAAATGGAAACATCTGATGGTTGCATCGCTGGATGCAGCGTATTAAGATGGATTTCCTGCTTCCGCAAGGAAGCGTGAATATGGAATGGCTTTTTTATGTACTTTGTTCTTGATGTTCTTTGAAAACTGGATAGCGAATTCTATCGTATACAGGATGAATACAATGCGTGGTAACTGCGCAAGCAGTACACAATTTCATCAAATGTTTTACCCGAGCGCTTAACGATTTTTATTTGGTATGCATGTTCTATGCAGCACCAAGCTGCGACTCGCTAGCGGCGAGAAGTGCTAGGAAGAGATTTCGTGAAGAAGTGAGCATAATGGAATTATGTGAACGATGAACGAAAGATCTGACAACGCAATTCGAAGCCGATAGATAGAGTGAAGTCGAATCAGAAGCGAGAAATGCAAGGAAGAGCGTTTGTGGAGGAGGGAGCGTACGAAGTGGGTACGTGACTGACGGAACAAACGATCTGACACAGCAGTTCGACGCTTATCATTCGACGAATAGGTTAAGTTAGTAAGGGCGCATGGTGGATGCCTAGGTGCCAGGTGCCGATGAAGGACGGAGCGAACGCCGAAACGCCCCGGGGAGCTGTAAGCAAGCGTTGATCCGGGGATCTCCGAATGGGGCAACCCCCTGCGGTTCATACCGCAGGATTCCGATCTGAATCCATAGGGTCGGAAAGGTACACCAGGGGAACTGAAACATCTAAGTACCCTGAGGAAAAGAAAACAACAGTGATTCCCTAAGTAGCGGCGAGCGAACGGGGAATAGCCCAAACCGCACATGCTTGCATGTGCGGGGTTGCGGGGCGTCTCATACGAAGTTATCAATCCATTGGGTAGGAGAACGGCCTGGAACGGCCGATCGCAGAGGGTGACAATCCCGTATCTGAAACCAAATGGACTTCGAGACGAACCCCAAGTACCGCGGGACACGTGAAATCCCGTGGGAATCCGGGAGGACCACCTCCTAAGGCTAAATACACCCTGGCAACCGATAGTGAACCAGTACCGTGAGGGAAAGGTGAAAAGCACCCCGGGAGGGGAGTGAAACAGAACCTGAAACCATGTGCCTACAATCAGTCGGAGGGCCATACCACCCCAAAAAGTATTACTTTTCGGGGACCCCGGTTAGCCTGACGGCGTGCCTTTTGTAGAATGAACCGGCGAGTGATGGTCGCAAGCGAGGTTAAAGCGAGAAGCTGGAGCCGTAGCGAAAGCGCGTCTGAAAAGGGCGGCAGTTTGCGGTCATCGACCCGAAACCGGGTGATCTACCCCTGGTCAGGGTGAAGTTGCGGTAAAACGCAATGGAGGCCCGAACCCACTGACGTTGAAAAGTCAGGGGATGAACTGGGGGTAGGGGAGAAATTCCAATCGAACTCGGAGATAGCTGGTTCTCCCCGAAATAGCTTTAGGGCTAGCGTTGGAGCGAGAGGGATGGAGGTAGAGCACTGATTGGGCTAGGGGCCTGTCCAAGGTTACCGAACTCAGTCAAACTCCGAATGCCGTTTCCTTATCTCCAGCAGTCAGACTACGAGTGCTAAGATCCGTGGTCAAAAGGGAAACAGCCCAGACCATCAGCTAAGGTCCCCAAGTTCCGGTTAAGTGGGAAACGATGTGGCGGTGCACAGACAACCAGGATGTTGGCTTAGAAGCAGCCACCATTGAAAGAGTGCGTAATAGCTCACTGGTCGAGTGACGCTGCGCGGAAAATGTAACGGGGCTAAACCGGACACCGAAGCTATGGATGTGCGCTTTGCGCACGTGGTAGGGGAGCGTTCTCAGCGAGTGGAAGTCAGACCGGAAGGTCTGGTGGATGGCTGAGAAGTGAGAATGCCGGTATAAGTAGCGAAAAGACAGGTGAGAATCCTGTCCACCGAAAGCCTAAGGGTTCCTGGGGAAGGCTCGTCCTCCCAGGGTTAGTCGGGACCTAAGCCGAGGCCGAAAGGCGTAGGCGATGGACAACTGGTGGAAATTCCAGTACCACCGTGTCACCGTTTGAGTGAGGGAGTGACGCAGGAGGATAGGGTGAGCGGCCTGTTGGATGGCCGTGCAAGCAGCAAGGCTGGGAGATTGGCAAATCCGTCTTCCATACGGTCAAGCTGTGATGCCGAGCGAAATTGTAGTAGCGAAGTCCCTGATTTCACACTGCCAAGAAAAGCTTCTAGCGAGGGGACCGGTGCCCGTACCGCAAACCGACACAGGTAGGCGAGGAGAGAATCCTCAGGTGCGCGGGAAAACTCTCGTTAAGGAACTCGGCAAAATGGCCCCGTAACTTCGGGAGAAGGGGCGCTCTGGTAGGGTGTTCTTTACGAATGCCTGAGAGAGCCGCAGTGAAAAGGCCCAAGCGACTGTTTAGCAAAAACACAGGTCTCTGCTAAGCCGAAAGGCGATGTATAGGGGCTGACGCCTGCCCGGTGCTGGAAGGTTAAGAGGAGGGGTTATCCCTTGCGGGAGAAGCTCTGAATTGAAGCCCCAGTAAACGGCGGCCGTAACTATAACGGTCCTAAGGTAGCGAAATTCCTTGTCAGGTAAGTTCTGACCCGCACGAATGGCGTAACGACTTGGGCGCTGTCTCAACGAGAGACCCGGTGAAATTGTAGTACCTGTGAAGATGCAGGTTACCCGCGGCTAGACGGAAAGACCCCGTGGAGCTTGACTGTAGCTTGATATGGAAGTTGGGTACTTCATGTACAGGATAGGTGGGAGACTGCGAAGCCAGGGCGCCAGCCTTGGTGGAGTCAATCTTGGGATACCACCCTTGAAGTATCCGGCTTCTAACTCGACGCCCTGAAGCGGGTGTGAGGACAGTGTCAGGTGGGCAGTTTGACTGGGGCGGTCGCCTCCCAAAGCGTAACGGAGGCGCCCAAGGGTTCCCTCAGCGCGGTTGGAAATCGCGCGGCGAGTGCAAAGGCAAAAGGGAGCTTGACTGCGAGACTTACAAGTCGAGCAGGGACGAAAGTCGGGCTTAGTGATCCGGCGGTGCCGAGTGGAAGGGCCGTCGCTCAACGGATAAAAGCTACCCCGGGGATAACAGGCTTATCTCCCCCAAGAGTCCACATCGACGGGGAGGTTTGGCACCTCGATGTCGGCTCATCGCATCCTGGGGCTGAAGTCGGTCCCAAGGGTTGGGCTGTTCGCCCATTAAAGCGGTACGCGAGCTGGGTTCAGAACGTCGTGAGACAGTTCGGTCCCTATCTGCCGCGGGCGCAGGAAATTTGAGAAGTGCTGTCCTTAGTACGAGAGGACCGGGATGGACCGACCGCTGGTGTCTCAGTTGTGGTGCCAACTGCATCGCTGAGTAGCCAAGTCGGGACGGGATAAGCGCTGAAAGCATCTAAGCGCGAAGCCCGCTTCAAGATGAGATTTCCCACTAGGAAGCTAGGTAAGACCCCATGAAGAAGACATGGTTGATAGGTCTGGAGTGTACGTGTGGCGACACATTGAGCTGACAGATACTAATCGGTCGAGGACTTAACCTAAACAAAAAGGTTTACGTGCGCAAAGGGTACGATAGCATTCGCATCTGGTTTTGAAAGAACATCTTTCTTTATGATTCGCTAGAAGCGAGAAGTGCAAGGAATGACCGGAGCGAGTGAAGGAGCGTACGGTATTGGTACGTGACTGAGGCGAGTGATGGGAATGACACAGCAATTCGAAGCTTATAGTAGAATCAGATGTCTGGTGATGATGGCAGAGGGGATACACACGTACCCATCCCGAACACGACCGTTAAGCCCTCTAGCGCCGATGGTACTTGGAACGCAGGTTCCTGGGAGAGTAGGACGTTGCCAGGCGAATATACATGGGCGCTTAGCTCAGCTGGGAGAGCACCTGCCTTACAAGCAGGGGGTCGGCGGTTCGATCCCGTCAGCGCCCACCATGTAATTCACAAGATCGACGAATCGTGATATTCTATCACAGAGTCGACATGATGAATGTACTGTTCGTCGCGGGGTGGAGCAGTTGGTAGCTCGTCGGGCTCATAACCCGAAGGTCGCAGGTTCAAGTCCTGTCCCCGCAACCATATATGGAGCTGTGGTGTAGAGGCCTAACATGCCTGCCTGTCACGCAGGAGACCGCGGGTTCGAATCCCGTCAGCTCCGCCACAATTGCCAGCGTAGCTCAGCAGGTAGAGCAACTGACTTGTAATCAGTAGGTCGCGGGTTCGATTCCTGTCGCTGGCTTCATAAAATTAAGAATTAAAAGACAGAGAATGAATTCTCTGTCTTTTTTGCAGTGCGCCCAGTATGCGTGCTATCATGATGCAACGTATCTGCGAAGATACAAAGTACAGAAATCAGCAGACGCAATAGTATCCGAATCGTGGCGGCAGCAAGCGGAGGGATGAGCATGGAATAGGCCATGTCTACAATACTATAAGCCCACCAAAAAAGACCCTTAACAAATATAAGGGTCTGTAAATGATAGGTTTAATGTATTCCTTCAATTAATAAAACTCTCGCAGGTGCGGCTTCCGTATCAAGCAGCTTAATTGGTGCGGCTACAAGGAAATAAGATCCAGCCGTTACATTCTTTAACCGCAGCCCTTCTATAATCACAATATCCGCTTGAAATAGCGACTTGTGTGTCGGATGACCCGGTTGACTGCGTTCAATGCCAAGCGAGTCAATACCGACGCCTTTTATCTTCAGCTCTGCAAGGTATTTTGCACCATCTTCCGCCAAAAAAACAAATTCAGGAGCAAAGGAATCTTCCTTGGAATTTTTCGTTTTTAACAGAATAAATTCTCCTGGTTGTATATTGTGTGAAACAAGATCTTCTTTTGTAATTCCGCCAACTACATCACTAAGATCCAAAATGCGGCAAGTGCCGATCAGTCTTTCTAGGGAAATTGTTTTTATGGTGCCGCCATCAGGGACCATATGCAGCGGTGAATCGATGTGTGTTCCTGTATGTACGTCCATGTCAATTCTTGATTCCCTTGCCGGACTGTCCGGAAAGTCTTGAACGATGCGAATGCTTGGCTGTTTTTCCGGTTTATTTTTATACACGGGCATACCTTCAAAGATCGCCATTGAAATATCATGCACTTTATACATACATCGGCCTCCTATGCTGCAAATCTACATGTTTCAATTCCACACCGTGGATTTTTTCCTGCGATGATGTTGAGACATTCCACCAATTGTGTTGCTCTTGCTGAAGCAGTTTTTCTGATTCAACGGGACCAAAGGAACCTGCTTCGTAATAACATAACGTTTCTGGATGATTGTCCCACGCACGGCGAATGGGATCAACGAATTTCCAAGCTAAAGATACTTCATCCCACCTGGTAAAAAATGTAGAGTCTCCCTGAATGGCATCATAGAAAAGACGCTCATACGCTTCTGGCGTCTCTTGTCCGCAATTGTTGCAAAACGACATCGAAATGGGTACGACATCGTCATCCGTTCCGGGTTTTTTCGCATTTAAAACTAAATCCATTCCTTCCATTGGGTTGATTCGAATGATTAATAAATTTGGCCCCAAAACTCCGTTTTTATTAAAGAATATTCCTTGGGGCATTTCCTTGAACTGAATGACAATCTCTGTCGATTTCCTCGGCATGCGTTTTCCGGTTCGGATATAAATAGGAACACCGGCCCACCGAAAATTATCGATAAACAACTTTGCTGCTACGAAAGTTTCTGTTAAAGAATCCGGCTTGACATTTGGTTCCTCTCGATAGCCGGCTACTTTATGATTTTGCATGGAGCCTTCCCGATATTGTCCACGAACAATGTATTTTGGAACTTCATCTTCACTATATCGACGAAGAGAGCGCAGAACTTTCACTTTTTCATCTCGAATTGCTTCTGTTTTTAAACGGCTTGGCGGTTCCATACAGACCATCATGATCATTTGCAGCATGTGATTTTGTACCATATCGCGCAAAGCTCCGGCATTTTCATAGTAAACGGCACGTTCTTCAACGCCAACCGTTTCACTTGCGGTAATTTGAATATTCGAGATGTGTGTGTTATTCCATAAAGGCTCGAATAAAGAATTGGCAAAGCGAATGACTTCGATATTTTGAACCATTTCTTTTCCCAGATAATGATCAATGCGAAAGATTTCTTCTTCATCGAACGCTTGCTGAATCTGTTGATTCAACTCTTCTGCTGAAGCAAGATCATGGCCAAACGGTTTTTCGATTACAAGACGTTTCCATCCATTCGTATCCGTGAGACCTGATTGTTTTAAATAACTTGCCACGGGTCCAAACAGATTAGGGGCAATCGCCAGATAGAACAGTCGGTTCCCGGCGGTGCCGGCTTCTTTTTCTTTCGTGTGAACAAGTGCAAGTAATGCGTTATATGCCTGCAAGTTCATAACATCCAAAGAAATATAGGAAAAGTGAGAAATGAATTGTGTCCATTCTTCTTCCGTATCGATAGATATCCTGCCGAATGTTTCAATAGAGTGTCGAACCATTGCTGTAAAATCGGAATCGCTCATGACGGAACGCCCGCTTCCAATTACACGAAAGTCAGCGTGCAGCTTCTTTGCCTTGTATAATCCAAAAAGTGCAGGAAATAATTTACGTTTTGCCAAATCACCGGTTGCGCCAAAAAGAACCATAAGAAATGGAGTTTGTTCGCTGATATCAATTGAGTTAGAATTGTTGTCTGTATATGTTTGCACGAAACGAAACACCTCAGTCTTGTGTTTTAATTGCCGATAGTAAAACTTTTTCAGTTTATGACCATAGTCTTTCCAAAGCAGTATATAACAATGTAGAAGGAAAGCCAACTATTTCAAGATGCGAAAAAAAAGTTTATGATAAAGGATGTCGGAAATTCGGCATGTAAAGAATTTCATTCGAAGTTTTTGAAGCATTTCAATTTGAAGTATCAATCTGAAGCATTTTGTTTACTGAGGAGAGGATGGTTCGTTCATTTATGGATGCAAATGCGAAAGACAAATCGAACATATCGTTGGGTTTGTCTATTTTTCCCTTTGCCATAACGATTGCATCATTATTGCTCAGCCTTTTTGTCATGCATTTCCCCTTGTATGTAGCTTTATTATTGGGGTGGATGTCAGCTTTCATCATTGCTTTGCGGTCTGGTTATTCATGGGAAGAGCTCTTGAAAGCAACATGGAGGGGGATGAAGTCTACATCCATTGTTGTGACCATTTTATTGTTGATCGGCGGTGTGATTGCAGTTTGGATGGCAAGCGGCACAATTGCAGGTTTTATCGTCTATAGCAGTCAATATGTCTCAGGAAAGTATTTGGTCATAGGGGCGTTTTTGATCACGACAGCCATGTCTATGTTGCTTGGTACATCGATTGGCACATTGTCTACGATTGGATTTGTATTTGCAGGAATGGGGCAAATGTTTGGAATTCCTGCAGCTTTGATCGGAGGCGCTTTGATGTCTGGTGCGATGGTTGGTGACCGCTCTTCTCCATTATCGGGTACGGTACATTTGCTGGCCGCTACTGTTGGTGTAAAAGCGGAATCCGCGATTGCCGTAATCATTCGTTCCGGTATTCCGGTTGTAGTATTGTGTACCATTCTCTATGCCATTTTGGGATATCAATTGCCCTGGCATAACCAGGCGCTGTACGGCAATTTGACGATCATTCATAGGATTCAATCTGATTTTGTATTAAATTCTTGGGTTTTGCTGCCGCCGATTGTCGTAGTGGCATTGGCGGTTGCGCGCATTCCGATACGGCGAAATTTATTCATTGGCTTGCTGCTGGGCATGGGGTTTGCGTATTTTGTACAAAACGATTCATTCCTTCGCATCCTTTA
Organism: Fodinisporobacter ferrooxydans; assembly: GCF_022818495.1. Classification (GTDB taxonomy): domain Bacteria; phylum Bacillota; class Bacilli; order Tumebacillales; family MYW30-H2; genus Fodinisporobacter; species Fodinisporobacter ferrooxydans. The sequence goes on from NZ_CP089291.1 coordinate 1,634,634, forward strand.
TTTTTTTTGGAACGGTTATGTCTTGGAAGATGCTCATAGTGGTGTTCATCTGGCCGGTGGCGGAGTATGGAATATGTTTACGGAAGTATTGATTATTATTACAGCGGGAGCACTCAATGGAATTCTTGAGGCATCAGGCATGATGACAAGATGCATCGAAGGTTTCCTTATGAATGTCCGCACAAAAGGCGGATTGCTGTTGGCAACAGTCATACTGTCTGGAATATCCGGACTCGTTTTTTGCAATCAAACATTGATGGTCATCATTCCGGGGCGCATGTTGCAGTCGAAATTTCAGGAATTGCAAATTGACAAAATTGAGCTGGTACGAACCCTGGCCAATTCAGGAGTTGTGATGGCACCGCTGATTCCCTGGAATTTGCATGGGATTCTATCGACTGCGGCGATGGGAATCCCAACTATGGTGTATGACCGGTATGCATTTTTTCTGTGGTTTTTGCCTGCATTTACATTGATTCGCGGTTTTTTTCTTACATACAAATATAAGGCGGATAGAAGTGCCGCTTAGTTGGATCCCTCCGTATTCGTAATGAATTTCATGATCATGGAGTCTGTCATCAATTCGACCGGCGCATGGTTGTCTGTCAAAAGTGTGCCGGCCGCCGTTTCCTTATGAGCAAGGGGGCGCATGGAAACAGGCCACTCTTCCGCAATGGCGTGGATCGGATTGGTTGCGGGAATTTGCGCGAATCCGGAAGTTGACAGTTTCGTCTGCGAACCCAGCAAAATATAATTGTACTGCCCCCGTGCCTTTATGACATATGTATAAGGAAAGACCGATTGAACGGTTTTTTCCATCGAAACGAGCAATTTGGAGTTGGGCGATATGGCATTCACATTGAGTGCGACAACTCCGGATGGCTGCAAATGTTCCTTTAGTTGTGTAAAAAACTCTTGTGTTGCCAGGTGAAACGGAATGTAGATCTGCTGCGTATATGCGTCGACAATAATGATATCGTAACGGTTGTTTGTATGATTGATAAATTGTCTGCCATCTGCATTGACTAATTTCCCATCGGACGGCAAGAATCCAAAATATTTCCGGGCAAGCGGGATGACAGCAGGGTCAATTTCCACCCCTGTAAGTTGCAAATTGGGGAAAAACGGCTTATCGTACCTGGCCAGCAAATGGGGAATCGTACCTCCTGCCGAGCCGAGAATGACAGCTTTTCCGGGATGATTGACAAGGTAAGGCAAAAGCAAATAATCGTCGTAATAGTCATTAGGATTTAACGCATCATGCGGCCTGTGCAGGGATTGGACACCACCGCCTTCATTGTAGACGAGGGCAGTGGTGCCATCGGAATTGCGAATGACTTGAACAAATTGATATAACGTATCTTTTGACCATAGAACATCCCCATTCTGTTTGAGCGGTCCGTGCAGCCACAGATACAAAAGCAGAGGAAGAGCGAGACTGAACCAGGCCAGCCGTCCGATACGGCTGCTTTTCAATCCGATGCAGCTAATCAGGAGCAAGGAAGCAGACCATAAATAAAGGGTTTCTTGTGTGCCCAAAAAGGGTATGGTTCCAAATGCTGTGCCAAATGTTCCAATGATACTGCCCAAGGTGGAGAATGCATAAAGGTTGCCCGCGATTTTACCCGTTTGTTCAGGTGGACCGGCGACCAATCGCAAAGCAAAGGGGCTAACCATCGCCAGTAAAAAGACAGGCGGAGCAAACACCAGTAAAATGGATACAAAAGACAGTAGAATAGTCAGCACAGGCGTATTCATGATGCCGCCGGATAAATAGCGAAAGATGATTTGCCCCCATAGCGGCAATAATGAACTCCATATTCCGGATAGCAACGATAACGTCATCAAGATATTTCCGGATGGCTTGCGGTCAGCCAAACGCCCCCCAAGCCAATAGCCGAGGGAAAGGGAGAGCAGAATCAATCCGATGATGTTGGCCCAGACGATCATCGATGTGCCAAAATAGGGTGCTAAAAAGCGGGACGCAGCCAATTCCAGCGCCATTACGGAGGCGCCGGTCACACATACATATACGTACAAAAATTTTGCTGAGATGTTTTGCTTCATGGAATCACCCGATATTCAATGTCTTGGAGTGTGCAAATAGCCGCAGCTTTTAAACAGACTCTAATTACTCATTATATCTGGTAGAATATGCACTTCCAAGTGATAGTCAAACGTATGTCAAAAATATATGAACGATTGCACGAAATCGTGGGAATTTTGTCTATTCAATGTATCTATCTACTCAAATGATCCATATGTTCAAGAATCAATTCCATTGTCGAACGGATGAAATATATACATAGATGAAATATATTATGGAAACCAGAGGATTTTCATATTCTGATAAAATGGGTTAAGATGGAACTGATGATTCTATATGGGAGGGACATGCGATGGAGATTTTGTATCATGGTCATTCGTGTATTCAAGTAACGAACAATGGGATATCATTCATTGTGGATCCGTTTTTGACTGGAAATCCATTGGCGAAGGCAAAGGCGGAAGATATCAAAGTTCAATATGTCTTGCTTACACATGGTCATTTTGACCATATTGCAGATGCGGTTCAAATCGCCAAACAAAATGATGCGACCGTCATCGCCACATTCGAGTTGGCAAGCTACATGGGGATGCAGGGAGTAAAAAATCATCCAATGAATTTGGGAGGTTCGTATGCATTTGAGTTTGGGAAAGCAAAAATGACCCAGGCATTTCATAGCTCCGGTTTTGTAATGGAAGAAGAACAAAAGATTATTTACCTGGGGATGCCAGGAGGGTTCTTGATTACGATCGGCGATTCAACCCTATATCACGCCGGGGATACCGCGTTATTCGGCGATATGAAACTGATCGGAGAGCGGCATTCGATTGATCTGGCATTTTTGCCGATCGGTGATAATTTCACCATGGGCCCTGATGATGCGGTACAAGCGGCGGAGTGGATTCAAGCAAAGGTTACAGTCCCCGTCCACTATAATACATTCCCGCCGATTCGACAGGATGGTGCCGAATTTGTTCGTTCACTAGCGGCGAAAGGATTGCAAGGGCGAGCGCTGCAGCCGGGTGAGACAATTATTTTGTAGAAAAGTGTTCCGATATACGTAAAAATGCGCGGACGATATTTCAGAAAGTACAGTAAACCAAAAACTTAACTGCATGACAATTTGCTGCATGACAATGGGCGACCAAAAACAAAAAGCACCTCAAGCTGATTTTCATCCAAATCGTTTGAGGTGCTTATTGCTTTTCACAGAATTGAAGCTTTGATTGTTACTTGACGGTTACATCACCCATCATGTAGTCGTTATGCGACATGGCCCATTCCTGGTTTTCGCCATCGCATTTCAATGTGCAATTCCACTGGAATTTGCCGGATTTTTGCGGCGTGAATGTTACTTTCGTAATGCTTGGTTCGCCTTTTTTCGTACTGCCGCTGATTTGTGCGTTCACATTCAGGCCAGGTGCCGTAAATGTATGTTTGCCGTCATCAAAGTTGAAAATCGTCAATTCGACAGGTTCTCCGCTATTGACTGTAAAATTGCCGGGCGTGAATGCGTCATGCAGCTTTCCGTCAGGGCCGAGCTTGTAACCTGCATTGATGACCATGGATACATGCTGCACTTTTTGATCGGTCACAGTGATTTTCCCTTGCATGTAGCCTTGGTGTGCCATCGCCCACTGGTTATTCTCACCATCGCACGGGTCTTTGCAAATCCAGTTAAATGTTCCTGTTTTGGTCGGTGTAAACGTTACTGTCGTTACACCAGGCTCACCCTTTTTCTTGCTTCCTTGCACTTTAACATCCAGATTCAAATCGCTTGCAGTCAATGTATGTGTACCGTCATCGTAGTTGTAAATCGTAAGTTTGACCGGCTGGCCGACTGTAACCGTAAAATCGCCGTTGATAAAAGCGTCGTGCAGCTTTCCGTCCGGTCCGAGCTTCATGCCTGGTTCCACCACAAGATTTACGTTTTGCGGCTGTTGCGCTGCCGTATTGGTGTCAGTGGCGGAAGCTGTCGAATCTTGTTTCGTTTGTGCTGTTGTCTGCTGAGCCGCAGATTTGGCAGATTGATCGGCAGATGCGGGTGCCGCAGTATTTTGTCCGCAACCTGCAAGTGTTATGGAAGCGACCGTTGCAAAGGCAATTGCTGTCAGCCATTTTTTCATACATTCCATCCCCCTAAGTACTCTTCGAATTGAGCATGCAGACATGATGGCAAGAGATCATTTGCAATATGGATGTATGCTCAAAAGCAAGATGTTCGCAATAAATTGGTTACGAGTTTGATTATAGGAGGATGGAAAGATTTGCACATGTTCAGATATAACTAATTTTTTTAGACAAAAAAGACTAGTACATATGAAGCATTGCAAAATTTTATAGTGTTGTAAACAAACGCAGCAAGAGCGCGATGCGTTGCGGGATGGCGCCAATCACGATATGTTCATGGCTGGCATGTGCGCCATCGCCTACCGGGCCAAGTCCGTCTAACGTAGGCGTGCCGACAGCCGCCGCAAAATTGCCGTCACTCGTCCCGCCTGCGTTAGCTTCTGTCAATTGCAGCTCTTCCAATGCCGCCTGCTGTTTTGCATGTGCAAACAATCGTTCAGAATCCGGCGTTCGCTCAAGCGGGAGAATCGAAATTTCTCCGTCAATTTCAAGAGCGGCACCCTGCAGGACGGGCTGCAAATTTTGCATTTGTGCGGTAATGCGTTCCGCTTCGGATTTTTTGGAAATTCGCACATCCACACAAGCTTCTGCGAATTCCGGCACTACATTTGTCGCCGTGCCTCCATGAGCCGTTCCGACAGATAATGTGGTTCCTTCCGCATAATCGGTCCAGGATTGAATTTCCAAAATGTGGTGTGCCAATTCTTCAAGTGCATTGATTCCCTTGGCGTGATCATTGCCGGCATGTGCAGCTTTGCCATACGCGCGGATGATAAAATCACCACCGCCTTTTCGACTTGTCTTGGCCGCTCCGTTCGGACCGGTCGGCTCTACTACCAGGACATAATCACTTTTTCTCGCTTCTTCTTCGATCCATCTGCGGGAAGAAGGACTTCCCACTTCTTCGTCTGTATTCCAAAAAAATACGAGTTTTTTATTCAAAGAAAGGCCATTTTCAACAATTGCCTTGAGGGCGAAGTAACTGAATACAATGCCTGCTTTCATGTCGAAAATGCCGGGACCAAACGCTTTCCCGTTTTCAATTTTCCACGGTTCTTTGACAAGCGTGCCGATCTCCTTGACTGTATCAAAATGGCCGAGAATCATCAGTTGTCGGTCGCCTGATCCGTACTCCATTCGCAGTTGATTGCCATAGCCAGTTTGCGGGATGGCGGCAACTTCACAGCCAAGTGCGGAAAACTGTCGGGCAATATACGATCCAAGCCGGTCGACCGCCTCTTTTTCATGACTTGGCGATTCAAATTCAACATATCGTTGTAATTCTGACAGTATAGTGACTCTTTGTTCTTCAAAATAACCTGACCAGCGTTCTGATTGTGTCATTTGTTCCTCCGATTTTCAATAAGTTTCTCTCACCTTGTTTCTATTCAAGAATCGTGCCAATAAAATTTCAAGGATTCTTTGGTTTACGGATACAATCAATCTTCGTTATATTGGTTAAAAAGGATTGATTTTGGTTTATATGGGTGATGATCAGTGATGAAAAGTCATGAACGAAAAACACTTGCTTTGGTTACCGGCACGAAAATGACGCTGCGAGCGCTTTCGCAGCAATTGACCGATATTTTTTGCGACTCCGATTCGATTGAAATTCATGAATATGCGTTGGACGAATGGATAGGCGACAAGTTGTTCATCACGGCAGACCTGCTGTTGCTATCGACGGAACATTTGCTGGAACAAGCAACCCCTTATCTGGATCCGGCTTGTCCGTTGCTGATAGCAAAACGTGTCACCAATTACCATCATATCGACCAGCTTTTGATGTTGGAAGAAGGGACGAAAGTATTGCTTGTTAATGACCACAAGGAAACGGCGCTGGAATCGATCGAGTCACTCATGACTCTTGGAGTGGATCATCTTCAATATATTCCGTATTTTCCGCAAGACGACAAGGGACAGGGAATGGAGGATATCGAGGTCGCTGTCACGCCTGGAGAAGTTGTGCTGGTGCCAAAGGGAATTCGGCAAATCATCGATATCGGGCCCAGATTGCTGGATGTCATTACCATTATGGAAATTTTGACGAGATTTGGGCTGCTGGAAACGCCCAACCGGTTTCTTTCGGAACGATATATGAAAAAAATTATTGAACTTGGCAAAGAGATGGCAGATGCAACAAAACGGGTCACGATGCTAAACAGGCATGTACAACAAGTATTGGACGGGGTAAATGAAGGGATTCTCGCTGTAAACCAACAGGGGAAAATTACGATCTTTAATGAAATTCTTGAACAAATATCCCGCGTACCTGCACTTAGGGCCATCGGGAAGCCGCTACACCAAGTGATAACGATTCCCGAACTGATTCAATTTTTGACGGATTTGCCTGACGAAGAAACTCGTTTGTTTCAAGTGGAGGGCAAATCGGTCGTCGTTACACGGCTGCCCCAGGAAGATGGATTTATTGCAACATTCCAGAATTTGAAAGACATTTCCAAAAGCGAACAACAGTGGCGAAAAACCATGTTGAATAAAGGGTATATAGCAAAACACACATTTCACCATATTGTCGGGAAAAGTGACGCGATTCAAAACGTCAAACAAATCGCAAAAAAGTTGGCGCGGACAGACCTTACCGTACTGATCGAAGGGGAAAGCGGAACAGGGAAAGAGCTGTTCGCAAGTGCGATTCATAACGAATCAGAACGAAAAAAATGTCCTTTTCTGGCGGTGAATTTTAGTGCTTTATCAGAGGATCTTGTGGAAAGCGAACTGTTTGGTTACGAAGAAGGAGCGTTTACCGGAGCAAAAAAAGGCGGGAAGGCAGGGCTTTTCGAATTGGCGGAGGGTGGAACGATTTTTCTTGATGAAATAGGGGATATCTCTGTAAAAATCCAGGCGCGTTTGTTGCGCGTGCTGCAAGAGAAAGAAGTCATGCGAGTGGGAGGAAACAAAATCACGCCGGTCGATGTTCGTGTCATCGCTGCCACCAACAAAAATCTGTTGGCGATGATACAAGAAGGACGATTTCGAGAAGATTTGTATCATCGTTTAAAAGTGTTGTCGCTAAAGTTGCCGCCATTGCGCATGCGAACTTCGGATATACCGATTCTTGCAAGTCATTTTCTGCGACAAAGCTCGATTCGAAACATTGCAATCACACCAGAGGTGATGGGAAAATTATGTGAATGTTCATGGTTTGGAAATGTCAGGGAGTTGAAGAATGCCATCGAGTATATGTTGGCAGTATCGGAAGGGGATGAACTGAGACTAGAGGATCTCCCGGATTCGTTGCATGACTCAAATTCCTTACAGGATCCATTCGAAATCCAACAGGACGATTTTGCCTCCCTGGATCCCGTTTGGCAAGAATTCGCCCAACTTGGGGACCAGGAGATATATCTCGCGCTTTTGACAGCCATAGAAACTTTGAAAAAGCGGGGGTTAAGCGCCGGACGGCGCACGCTTTCGGTGTTTTTGGCTTCCCGGCACTTGCAGCTAAGCGAGCAGCAAATTCGCAATAAATTAGATGTACTTGAAAAACATGGGTATATTTTGAAAACAAAAGGACGTTCCGGCGCTTCCATTTCCGCAAAAGGACAAAGGATTCTTTGGCAAAATGGGTTGAAATAGGTTTTTAAGATCGGTTGATTAGGTTGAAATAGGCGGAATTGATACTGCGGATTCCAACAAACGCTCCGCTATTCCAACAGAATGGGACATTTTAGCGATTGGCATACAATTTGCATGATATAGAATGACAAATGCAAACAAGAAATATTGTGCAGATATTTTTAAGAGGGGGCTTCATTTATGAAACGGGTAAACATATTGGCAACGTTGGCAATTACCAGCCTTTTCGCTACGTCCATCCTGGCCGGATGCGGCAGTTCCGGCAGCGCGGGGAATGATCAGGGGAAACCCCAATTATCCAATTCCGGTTCGGCGGCAGCATCGAAGCCGCATTTGATCATGGCGACTTCTGCCGATTATCCACCGTATGAATTTCATGATTTGAAAAACAACAACAAGATTTCCGGATTCGACATCGATATTGCCAATGCAATCGCCAAACAATTGAATTTTGATTTTGAAATCAAAGATATGGATTTTAATGGATTGATTCCGGCATTGCAAGCAAAGCGGGCGGATTTTGTCATGGCTGGCATGACGCCAAAGCCGGAGCGTTTGAAAAATGCAGATTTTTCAATTATTTATTATGAAGCAAAGAACACAATTGTTGCCAGAAAGGACAGCAACATTACAAAGCCGGAAGATTTGGCTGGAAAGAAAGTCGGCGTACAGCTCGGCTCCATTCAGGAAGGGGATGCCAAGGACCTTGCCAAAAAGGAAAAAGGAATGCAAGTGGTCCCTTTGAACAAAGTGCCTGACATTATTCAAGAGCTAAAATCCAACCGAATTGACGCGGCTATTATTGAGGATACGGTAGCAAAGGGCTATACAGACGCAAACAAGGATTTGATGTTTACAACTATTCCCACTACCGGGCCAAGTGGTTCTGCTGTAGCCTTTCCAAAGGGCTCCAAGTGGGTGGATAAATTTAATAGTGTATTGAAGAAAATGAAAGCAGATGGAGAAATTGATGCACTGGTTAAAAAATGGTTTGAAAAAAAATAACACATTGAAAGGTGTTTGAGAGACGTGCATCTGGATTTCAGTCAAATTGTGCCTGCCATCCCGTATATGCTGCGTGGGGTATTGGTCACACTGGAATTTACGCTTGCTTCGGCAGTTGTCGGATTCCTTTGGGGCACATTATTATCGTTAATTAAAATAGCTCGTTATCGGCCTTTGCAATGGTTTGGTATTGCCTATACATCGGTGTTTCGCGGAACGCCTTTGATTGTGCAATTAACTTTGATTTATTTTGCCATTCCCCAGCTGACGGGATTTGATATTTCTCAATTTCAGGCGGGTGTCTTGACGTTCGGACTGAATTCGGCCGCCTATATTTCCGAGACGATTCGCGGCGGTATTTTGGCTGTGGATAAAGGTCAAAGGGAAGCGGCTTTGTCCCTCGGCGTTCCGTACAAGCGCATGATGCTGGATATTATTTTGCCGCAAGCGGTCAAAAACATCCTGCCGGCATTGGTTAATGAAAGCATTGCGTTATTGAAAGATTCGGCGCTGATTTCCACGATCGGCGGAGCGGATCTCTTGCGCCGGGCTACCATAGTAGGTGCAGACACGTTCAAATATTTTGAGCCATTAATCATTGTCGCGTTTACCTACTATCTCTTGGTCATGCTGTTGACATGGGCGGCCCGTGGCTTGGAAAGGAGGATCCGGCGCAGTGATTAAAGTAGAAAAGCTGTATAAATCATTTGGGCAGCTTGACGTCCTGAAAGATATTTCGACGGAGATTCACAAAGGGGATGTTGTCGCAATCATAGGTCCCTCCGGTTCCGGAAAATCTACTTTGTTGCGATGCATGAATTTATTGGAAGAGCCGACGAAAGGCCATGTATTTATCAATGGGATCGATATTACGGATCCGAAAACGGATATCATGAAAATTCGACAAAACATCGGCATGGTATTTCAACACTTTCATTTGTTTCCACATATGACCGTACTTGAAAATCTGACATATGCACCGATGAAAGTGAAAAACATAGGGAAAGAAGCAGCTTCACAAAAAGCTTTTGAGCTATTGTCACGAGTCGGATTAAAAGACAAGGCGGACGTATATCCGTCAAAATTATCCGGCGGACAGAAACAGCGTGTCGCAATCGCCAGATCCCTGGCCATGGAGCCGGAAATTATGCTGTTTGATGAGCCGACATCCGCTCTTGATCCGGAAATGGTCAAGGAAGTGCTGGAAGTTATCAAATTGCTGGCCCACACAGGTATCACGATGGCGATCGTTACACACGAGATGGGGTTCGCGAGAGAAGTTGCCGATCGGATTTGTTTTCTGGAAGACGGAACATTATTGGAAGATTCACCGCCAAAAGAATTTTTCAGTGCACCGAAAAGCGAACGTGCCAGACAATTTTTGGACAAAATGTTGTAGCGGGAGTTTGCAGGCTGCGAATACAAATTCGATGACGTTCCGACAGTGTGTATAATCGATTGAATTTTGAAGAATAGGGTTTATACGCTTGCATATCCGCTTCAGGCATGGGAATATAATATCAACTTCATCCAACATATGGAGAAGAATGCATGGGAACGTTTTTGATTGGATAGCCAAGAAAACGTTTCTTCTTTTTTGGAGGAGACATTTGTGGAGGAAGTTATTCGCTTCAGCAAAGTTGCCAAGTATATTCAAACGCCAATTGGCAGGCAAGCCATACTGAATGAAGTTTCGGGAAGTGTGCCAAAAGGTGTCATTCTCACTTTGATCGGACCGTCGGGAGCGGGGAAAAGCACGTTGTTATCCCTTTGCAATTTGCTCGCGACGCCGGATGAAGGTCATGTATATGTAGATGGCAAGGAAGTACGGAGTTGGCCAATCACCGAGCTTAGGCGGTCGGTCGGTTATGTCATGCAGACGCCGACAATGCTTCCCGGCACTGTCATGAATAATCTGGCGATCGCCGCGCAGTTGCATGGAAAAACATTGGAGAACCCAGGGCATTTTCTCGATATGGTGGGGTTGGATGAGGAGCTTTTAAGCAAATCCGCGCAAGATTTATCAGGCGGACAAAAACAACGAGTGGCGCTTGCACGTACGCTTGTCAATCATCCTTCGATCTTGTTGTTGGATGAAGTGACATCTGCTTTAGACCCTGGTTCTACAAGGGAGATTGAAGATCTTTTGCTGGGATTGCAAAAAAATACGAGTACAACCATTCTGTGGATCACACATGATTTGCAACAAGCAAGACGTGTAGGAGATTATACATGGTTGTTGGCCAATGGCCAAGTCATTGAAGCGGATGAAACGGAGCGCTTTTTTTCAAAGCCGAAAGAACAACTGAGCCAGCAGTTTTTAACTGGCGTATAACAAAGGCAGGTGACCTGTTTGAGTATTGCTGCGCTTGCTTTGACATTGGTTTTTGTTTTGGTTGCGTTACTCCTGTCCCTTTGGCAAAAGTTTGGCATGGAAAAGGATATACTGATCGCGACGGTACGTTCCAGCGTTCAATTGATTGTTGTCGGATATCTGCTGAAATTTGTTTTCTCCTTGCAAAGTCCTTTGTATATTCTGCTTATGATTTTGATTATGATTCTGGTTGCTGCCCACAATGTCAAGAAAAAGACCGCCAAACGGTGGACGCTGTTTCTCAAGATCGTTGCAGCCCTAACCGTTACTGAATGTATTACACAAGGATTTTTGTTAGTGACGGGAATTGTTCCGGAGAAAGCGCAGTATATCATCCCGATCAGTGGGATGATCATTGGCAACAGCATGGTTGTATCAAGCCTTCTTTTAAATCGAATGCGTGCTGATGTAAAGGCGCGAACACAGGAAATTCTCGTCGTGCTCTGCTTGGGGGGAACAGCCAAACAAGCGATTTTCCCGATTCTTAAACAATCGATCCGTGCCAGTATGATCCCGACGATTGATAGTACAAAAACGATTGGACTCGTACAGTTGCCTGGCATGATGACTGGACAAATCATTGCCGGAGCAGATCCCATTCAGGCCGTTCGCTATCAAATCTTGATTGTTTTTACGCTGATGGCTTCTGCTGCCATGACAAGTTTTGTGCTGGGGTTCCTGGCGTATACGAATTTTTTTAATCAGTATCAACAAGTTGTGATGGAATAATCGACAAGTTTTCATGAACGGTTTTTCATATCAGGAATGGTATCAATCCCTCTGCGATAACGCGATGGCCATCGTTATTGGGATGAATCGGCGGGCTTTTACTTGTGAGAATATCCTCGAGTCGTCCGCGTTTATATCCGGCAATCCATGTTTCCAGATTTCCGGAAAACCAGGCATCAACAGGTGCGAGTGATAGATGAAAACGGCCGGCAGTCAAATGAATCACCTGATTCAAGGCTGCAATCGCTTCAACTGCGAGCGGTGAATTGGGAAACGGATTATATTGGCTGCATACAATAATACGTCCGGAACTCACATTGCGAATTGTGTTTACTAACTTGGCCAAATTTCGTTCATATGTTTTTAACGTATCTTGAATGATTGTTTCCGGTGCCCCTTGCAGTAAGGAAACTCCGGCTGTAATCAAGTCGTCACCGCCAATCCAGATGCTGATCGATGAGGATTTTTTCAAAATCGTAGCGGGAGTTTGCAATACAGATGTGAGCAAAGCTTCACTCGTCCAACCGGGTTCCGCCAATACATTCGCAATCACGTTTAGCCCCCGTTTGGAACGAAGCAATTTGCAGATGAGACTGGGATATGCGAGGAATGGGGAACTGGCGCTTGCACCGGCGGTAATGGAATCGCCAAGGGCTGTATAGATAATCACAGAAAACATTCCTCCCAGTGATGGATTCAGGCATCTTTCTTTTAGATTACGTAATTCTCCGATGATTCGAACCCGATACATGTGGAGATCCAATGGCGGAAATGAAGTCTGGAGTAAATTTTTGTAGGATTTTTCATATGATTTGAAACACGACTCAGAAAGTTGTATCTTTGTAAAAGAAGACTTTGCTGTAACGGCGCAAGGGAAAGAAGGTATAAAGAATGAATGTTCAAGTGACATGGCAAGGGAAGCGACGCTTTGAGGCACAGGGGGCATCCGGGCACAAGGTAGTGATTGATGCAAAACCTGAAGTAGGTGGAGAAGATGCCGGACCGCGTCCCATGGAGTTATTGCTGATGGGGCTTGGGGGATGTACAGGGATTGACATAACGATCATTCTTGAGAAAATGCGATATACGATTGAAAACTTTGCAGTCGAGATTCAAGGGGAACGAGCGGATCAAGACCCGAAGCGATTTACAAAGATCCAGATGCATTATCGATTGGATGGAAAAGACATCCCGCCGGAAAAAGTAAAACGGGCCATTCAATTGTCTGCGGAAAAGTACTGTTCTGCTGCCAGTTCTTTAAACGCTGCATTTGTTCATACTTTTGAACTGAATGGAGTTCATTACGAAATCGAATCATAACAAAAATGTGCCTTAGCGTATGCTAAGGTTTTTTTATAGCAAATAGTCCAGATGATAAGATGAAAAGGTGATCAGACCTTTAGAGAAGAAATGGTTTAAATAAGAAATGAAGTAGGGTGGTTCGGTTCATGAAACAAAATCAGCCGTTAATTCTTATCGTTGAAGATGATGAGTCGATTGCGTTGTTGACACAGCTCTATTTAGAAAAAGCAGGGTTCCAAGTGGCGATCGCAACGGACGGAAAACAAGGACTGCAGAAATTTATTCAGCTTGCACCAAGTCTGGTGTTGTTGGATCTTATGATACCGGAGATGGATGGGTACAGTCTTTGTTCAGAAATTCGATTATATGGATCTACGCCGATCATTATGCTGACTGCGAAAACACAAACGATCGATAAAGTAACGGGCTTGGAATTCGGTGCTGATGATTATATCGGGAAACCTTTCGACCCGCCGGAGCTCGTGGCCCGAGTCAGAGCCGTATTGCGCAGAAGTGAACAGAAGGCGCATTTACTTTTACGCTTTGAACATTTAGTCATTGACTTAACGGCATATACCGTTCAACTGGACGGGAAAATGGTGGATTTGCCCCCGAAAGAAATAGAATTGTTATATTTTTTGGCTTCTCATCCAAACCAGGTGTTCAAGCGGGAACATATTCTGGAGCGTGTCTGGGGAGAAGGGTATGAAGGAGATTTTCGAACGGTGGACGTTCATGTCAAACGACTGCGGGAAAAGTTGGAACAATCGGGACGCGCCTGGAGCATTCGGACTGTATGGGGGATCGGCTATAAATTTGCGGTGAAAGAGCCGAAACAGGATTGACCGTGGAATTTGGAGTGAATGGGTATGGGTAGATGGAGTTTATTTGCAAAATTGACGGTATTGCTTGTCTCAACCATGTTTATGACAGCGTTGGTGCTGGGAGTGGTGGGATCTAGTTTGTATCGCGGATTTATTGTCAGGGACAGGCAAGAGATCCTGCTGGAGCAAGGCCAAACCATTGCCGATTTGTTAGCCAAACAAGCGTGGTCAAAGACGGATATGCAAGCAATTATCAATTTATCCGCAAACGCGAGAGTTTCCGTTTACGTGTTTGACCAAAACGCAAAAATGCTGGTTCAATCGACCAATCACACCAAAAATCCGGATAAAAACCAGGATGAAAACTGGTACAACGAGTTCAACAAGAATCTCGTCAAACAGGCATTGGGTGGCAAAATACAGTTGCAAAGCAGCGATACCACACTCCAGGAAAGTACATTTTTTGGGCCGATGAATGTTACATTGGATGTGGCTGTGCCGATTCGCAAAAACGGACAAGTGACGGGCGCAGTTGTTTTGCGCTGGTTTGGCCTTACGCATCATCTCGATGGCGTCTATCGGTTGCTGATCTTTGCGGGAATCGCAGCAATTATCGTTACGTTTGTCTTTTCCTTTTATTTTTTGAGAAGAGTTTCCCGACCATTGCGAGAAATGAATGCGATTATTCATAAAATGTCGAAAGGAGATTTTAGCCAAAAATTAGAGGATCGTTCCAAAGATGAAGTAGGAGAGTTGGCAAAAGCATTTAATCATATGGCCGATGAATTGGCTTCCCTGGAAACGATGCGCAGGGAGTTTATCGCACATGCATCACATGAATTACGTTCCCCTCTCACTTCCATTCGCGGTTTTGCAGGTGCAATTTTAGATGGGACGATCCCGCAAAATGACCAGAAAACCTATTTGCAAAGAATCCATAGGGAAGTGCTGCGGCTTGGTGTACTGGTAGACGATCTATTGGATCTTTCACAACTGGAAAATAAACAAACGCAAATGAGTGAAAACACGATGATTTTATCCATGCCTGCCATAATTCGGGAAGTCATTGCATCATTGGAGCCTTTGCTTTATGAAAAGAAATTACAGATACAGATGGAGTTGGAAGATGTTTGCGTATACGGAGAAGCAGGCAGAATCGAGCAAGTGATGATTAATCTTTTAACAAATGCGATTCATTTTTCCCATATGGGCGGGGATATTGAGATACGCGTCAGAAAGAATCCGGATCAGGGATTTATCGAGATTAAGGATTATGGTCAAGGCATCCCAAAAGAAGAGTTAGAGAAAGTGTTTGAACGTTTTTATAAAGTCGATAAAGCAAGATCTTCCAAAAATAGCGGAACCGGTTTGGGGTTGTCGATTGCCAAACGGATCGTTGAGATGCACGGGGGCAGAATCGGGCTTGAAAGCGAGAGGGGCCAATGGACCCGAGTATGGTTCACATTGCCTTTGGTTCCGGATATTGAATAGGCGATCGATTCGATTTTCTACCTTTTTTCAAATCCTATTCATAGTTTGTTCATAATTTCTTGCTACGCTAAAGACAGCTTTGCTTCACCACGCTTATCGGCGAAGCCTTCGATGACTTTGAATCGGCTTTTTTAAGAGCCGAAAGATAGTTTTTGAACTGCATGGCGGAACGATGAATAGGAAAATGATTAGGAGGAATCGATGAAATGGCTGAGATCTCTCTCAAAAATACAGAATCCACTTTCTCAAACATGTCAAATGCAAGAAAGAAGAAAAAAATAATCGGGATTGCGTTGGCAGGTCTAATTGTAGCGGGCAGCGCCTTTGGAATCTATGAAAAAGTTGCAACACCACAAAATGTGCTTGCCGATATGCGAATCGCCACTGTCAAACGTGGCGATGTGGCGGAAACGGTGTCTGCCTCAGGAACCATACAGGCTGCTACACAAATCAAATTGAATTTTTCATCCGGCAATGGCAAATTAACGGCAGTGAATGTCAAAGTTGGAGATAAAGTGAAAGCAGGGCAAGTATTGGCGACACTTGACGACAAACAACAGCAAGCGCAACTCGCCAATGCACAAGCGAACCTGACTTCCGCCGAAGCTAAGCTTGCCCAGGCGCAAGAAGGAGCCACCGCACAGGCGATTGCACAACAAAAAGCAAGCCTGGCAGCAGCACAAGCACGCTTGGCGCAGGCCCAGGAAGCAGCAACACCACAAGCAATTGCCGTTCAAAACACCAATGTGGAGAAAGCAAAAGCAGCGCTCGATGGGGCGAAAACGGCATATCAGGATCAATTGGCGATCTTTAATGACCGTTCCCAAGACCAACAGCAACTGACAAACGCGCAAAATCAAGTGGATCAGGCACAGACGCAATTAAAAAATGCACAAGCGGGCCTCGATTCTGCAAACGCAAAATTGGCGCAGGCAAAAGAAGGACCGACTGCTTCGGAATTGCATGCAGCCCAGGTAGCTGTTGCCACAGCACATGACCAACTAATCAATGCACAGCAGCAGCAAGGGCTTGGTGGAAGTTACAGCCAGTATTTATCTGCAACAAATGCGGTCAACCAAGCGCAGGCAAACTTGGCCAACGCGGAAAATAACCTGGCAACACTGGAAAATGGAACAGATGCCAATGTAATTGCACAAGATCAAGCAGCGGTGACGCAAGCACAGACTGCTGTCGAGCAAGCGCAATCCAATCTCAAAGCAGCACAGCAAAACTACAATACGACCGTTCAGAATTATAATGACCGCAACAGCGCAAAAGCTCAGTTGGATCAGGCAAAAAGCAGCCTGGATCAGGCACAGGCATCCTACGATGGTGCGATTGCCCAATTGAATCAGCTGCAAGCTCCGCCGGATGCGAACGTAGTAAAAGCAGCGCAAGCAGCAGTGGATCAAGCACAAGCCCAATTGGATCAACTGCAGGCATCACCGGATGCGGCTGTCATTCAAGCGGCGCAGGCAATAGTAGATCAGGCACAGGCACAAGTGCAACAGGAGCAAGCCATTATAAGCGGATATACATTGCGAGCGCCGATCGACGGTGTTGTCACACAAGTGAATGGAAATCTCGGTGAAATGACGGCGAATAATACGCCGGTAATCGTCCTGGATGATTCCAATGCGAATGATCTGCAAGTGCTGGCACAAGTCAGTCAAACCGATATCGGCAAAGTCCAGAATGGCATGGATGCGACATTTAGCACAAGTACATTTCAGAATAAAACGTTCCACGGGAAAGTTTTGATGGTCTATCCGGAAGCCACCACACAGAACGGTGTAACTACATACAACGTCTTGTTATCCGTAGACAACCGTGAAGGATTGCTGAAACCGGGAATGACTGCAAATATAACGATCCAGGTCGGTGTCCACAAAAATGTGCTGTATGTTCCTTCGATGGCGCTCAAAGAAGTGAATGGCAAAGACGGCGTCATGATGGAGTCGAGTTCTGCAAACGAAACGGGAACACAAGCAACAAGCACAGCTGCAGATGCGTCCGGCAAAAAACGGAAGAAGAATGCCGCTGCTAGTGCAAATGGCGCTGGACTCCATTTTCAGCCAGTAAAAATCGGCTTTTACAGCCCGGATAAAGTGGAGATTGTTTCCGGATTAAAAGAGGGAGACAAGGTAGCCATTACGCTTTCGACGCCGAGTGGGCCGAATAATCGGCCAGGCGCATTCGGAATGGGAAATCGGGCATTTGGCGGCGGATTTGCCGGAAAAGGAGGGAAAGGCCACTGATGAAGCAGCCGCTGATCAAGATTGAAGGGTTAAAAAAAGTTTATCAGATTGGCGATCAACAGATTCAAGCGCTGCGTGGTGTAAGTCTGGAAATCCATGAGGGAGAGTTTGTTGCCATCATGGGTCCTTCCGGCTCCGGCAAGTCTACCATGATGAATGTGCTGGGATGCCTGGACAAACCGACAGCTGGCGAATATATTCTGGACAATTACCGAATATCTGACGCGCATGACGACGATTTGGCGTTTATCCGCAATCGAAAAATCGGATTTGTCTTTCAGAATTTTAATCTCTTGCCCAGGACCACAGCAGTAGAAAATGTGGAATTGCCTTTGATGTATTCCGGGATACCTGTGCGGGAACGGAAAGAACGCGCTATCATGTCGCTGCAAAACGTAGGCCTTGGAGAACGATTATGGAATAAGCCGAATGAATTATCGGGCGGCCAGCAGCAGCGGGTGTCAATTGCGAGAGCGCTTGTGAATCATCCGGTGATCCTGTTGGCAGATGAACCGACAGGAGCATTGGATACGAAAACGAGCCTAGAGATCATGAGTATTTTCCAACAACTCAATGATAGCGGAAAAACGGTGATTCTCGTTACACATGAGCCCGATATAGCAGAGTATGCCAAACGAATCATTCGTTTTCGGGACGGGCAAATCGAGGAGGATCAGCCGGTTATGAAGCGAAGAATGGCTTATAAAACCGAGGTGGCAGCCACATGAACGTATTTGAAAGCTTGCGAGTTGCATTTCGCAGTGTAAAATCCAATACATTGCGTTCGATTTTAACAATGCTTGGAATTATTATCGGCGTTGCAGCCGTGATTGCGATGGTGGCAATCGGTCAAGGGGCTACTGCTAGCGTCTCTGCAAGAATTCAGGGACTCGGGAGCAATCTTTTGATTGTCAGACCGGGTCAGGCAGTGCAAGGCGGCATCAAAATGGGAGCGGCATCGCTGGATACGCTGACACTGAATGATGCCAACGCAATCGCCAAACAAAGTTCCATCGCCGGAGTTGCCCCAGATATCAGCAGGCCTGCTCAGGTTGTGTATGGAGATCAAAACTATGCCACAAGCATTGAAGGTACGACAGCCGATTATCCTCTTGTACGCAGCACAAATGTGCAGAGCGGCCGGTTTTTTAACAAATTCGAAGTGAACGGCGAGGCAAATGTAGCAGTACTCGGCACAACCGTTGTGCAGAATTTGTTTGGCGATGCAAATGCGAACCCGCTTGGAAAAGTGATTGAAATCAATCAGATGCCTTTTACCGTTATCGGCGTTTTGGAAAGTCAGGGCAGTCAGGGAGTGACGAACAATGACGATCGCATCATCATACCGATTACCACTGAAATGAACCGTCTGTTTACGATTAACAAGATCCGAACGATTTTTGTGTCGGCTAAATCGGCAGATCTCATGAATCAAGCCCAATTTGATATCGAAGCGGCCATGCGGGCACAGCATAATTTGGCGCCAGGACAGGACGACGATTTCATGATCAGTTCCCAAGCGCAAATTTTAACTACGGCTCAAAATGTAAATTCGGTCATGACGACACTTTTGGCCGGAACTGCAGCCATATCATTGATCGTTGGCGGTATCGGGATTATGAATATCATGCTGGTTTCCGTTACGGAGCGCACACGGGAAATCGGAATCCGAAAGGCGATCGGCGCCACACGCGGCGTCATTCTCACACAATTTTTGATTGAATCTGTGATGCTTAGCGTTCTTGGAGGCATCATTGGCATTTTGCTCGGTGTCGGATTATCTTTGCTTTTAAATCATATGGGTGTTATTGCTACTGCGATCACACTTTCCCCAATTTTGTACGCATTCTTCTTTTCTTTGTTGGTCGGGATTGTCTTTGGCGTATATCCGGCTCGCAAGGCGGCGAGTCTGAATCCGATCGATGCGCTGCGATATGAATAGGTGGCAAGATATAAAGAAAATAGATTATAATTTTCTTTAAATAAGACATCCTTAACATGGATCCTTTACAATCATAAGCCACGTCTTTTACATGCAGCTGTTTACATGCAACTGAATGAACGAAACGGATGCATGACCTTTGCCTTTTACGGAAATCGAATCGGGATATAGGAGAGCGGTAAAATATGACCGAAGAATTTTCGGTGGAAAATTTCCAATTAAGTGAACAGAACGGGCAGTTGGATTTGAAAGTCATATACCAGGTACTTCAGTCTCTCAATGAATTTTTCCCTAAAGACACTTCGATTGCATTATCCGACGAAAAACAATATGTAATCTATCGGCCAAGTCCGGCGATCGATCTTAAGATTGCCCCGGGACAACCGGTTAAAATGGGGTCAATCGCGCAACAGACATTGCTTGAACGACAGAAAATCATGAGCCACGTTCCGGCCAATGTGTTTGGCATCCCGTATTACGGATTGGGTACGCCTCTTTATAATGAACATGGTCATGCGGTTGGCGCATTAACGTTGATTTTCCCGCCGGAACAGGCTGCATTTTTGCAGCGCACGCCAAAAGACCGCTTTTTGGTCGGGCAAGTGGATGAACACTTTGTTCCAGTTGCGATTGACTCGATTGTATTTGCCACAAGTATCGATGGGAATACGTATATCCATACCAAATCCGATCAATTCCGCGTCAAACATACCCTCCAAGAGTTGGAATGGCGCTTGCCAACAGATCAATTTGTACGCTGTCACAGAGCGTTTTTGGTCAATGTTGCAGGTGTTGAGGAGATTCAAAGAGATTTTCACTCGACGTTTTTACTCATTATGAGGGACTCTGATCGTACGCGCATTCCTGTGAGCCAGAAGTATACAAGTGCGTTTCGGCGAGCGCTCGGTTTTTAACAGGAATGTTTGAATGCTTTGAAATACCGCATATTAATATTTACAACCAGATATTAACACCGGTAACCAAGAAAAGGAATCGCTCTGAATGCGGTTCCTTTTCTGCTTTATTTCTATTTTTTCTGCTTTATCCACTTATTTTGTCGATTAACCGGAATGCGAAGCCACGGTAAGGGGGGTATGATATTATCTTTGTAAACGCTATCAAATGTTAGGGTGGGGTGATCGACTTGATCGAACAACGCATTCGCAATAAAAAATTTTTCGATAAAATTGTAACAGCCGAACAAGCGGCTGCTTTGATAAAAAATGGCATGACCGTTGGCTTGAGCGGCTTTACCCGATCCGGAGACGCGAAAGTAGTGCCGATTGCTTTGGCAGAACGAAAAAAATCGACAAATCAGCCATTGAAAATAAACGTTTTTACAGGTGCGTCCATTGGCGACGAAGTTGATGGAATTCTCGCCGAAGCAGATATGATTCATAAACGACTGCCATTCCAGGCAGAGAAAAAACTGCGTACAAAGATCAATAGCGGCGACGTTTTATTTATCGATCAGCATTTGTCTCATACTGCCGAACAAATTCGAGCCGGCCAGCTGCCTGCGATTGATGTTGCAATTATTGAAGCGGTTGCTATTACGGAGGAAGGAGGAATTGTTCCTACCACTTCTGTCGGCAATTCATCTACATTCGCCAAAAACGCCAAGGAAATTATTATCGAGTTGAATATGGCACAACCTCTCGGTTTGGAAGGGATTCATGATATCTATGAATTGGAAAATCGTGGACAACGGATGCCCATACCGCTGACTCAAATTGATCAGCGAATCGGAAAAACGTATATTGAAGTTGATCCGCAAAAGGTGAAAGCGATTGTTATAACGGAAAAACAAGACAATACCTCATCCATTGCTTCACCTGACGCCGAAACCGAACAAATGGCCGGTCATTTAATTGATTTTTTTCGTAATGAAGTCAACCATGGCAGACTGCCGGCAAATTTGATGCCGTTACAATCAGGTATTGGTTCGGTTGCAAATGCAGTGTTCCACGGCTTTCTTCAATCGGAGTTTTCTGATCTAAAAGTCTTTTCTGAAGTTTTGCAGGATTCGGTGTTTGATTTGATTGATGCAGGAAAAATTTCCTATGCATCTGCATGTTCCATTACGCTTTCTCCGAAGCGTGCGGCTGAAGTAGTATCCAGTATTGAAAAATACCGCGACAAACTGATTTTGCGGCCACAGGAAATAACGAATCATCCGGAGTTGATTCGCCGTCTTGGATTGATTTGTATCAATACAGCACTTGAATTCGATATATATGGGAATGTCAATTCTACACATGTCATGGGAACCAATATGATGAATGGGATCGGCGGATCCGGTGATTTCGCCCGCAATTCTCTATTAGGCGTATTTGTATCGAAATCGACTGCAAAACATGGTCAAATTTCCAGCATTGTTCCAATGGTTTCACATGTGGATCACACAGAGCATGATGTGGATATCGTAGTTACCGAACAAGGTCTTGCTGATTTGCGCGGACTGGCACCACGTGAACGCGCGAAAGTGATCATTGAGAATTGTGCGCATCCGATGTATAAGGATGCACTCCGGGAGTATTTTCATGAAGCTTGCAAGCGCGGCGGTCAAACCCCGCATATGCTTGAGCAGGCACTTTCCTGGCATGTCCGATATCAGCAGTCAGGGAGTATGTTAGCGGCACAAGAGGTTCTTATCTAAATTTTGTTTATCAACCATACCTTTCGATAAAACCCGTTGTCAGATGCAAGATCTGAAGCGGGTTCTTTTTTCTGGAAAGATTTTTAGGTTTTAGCCGATTGCATGTTGGATAAAAAAGTGATAAGTTTATTTCGATTAGATAATTAGATATTTTTCTAAATATATAATTTAAGAAAGGAGACTGGTTGTTCGGTTTCTAAGTTAGCGGATGATTGAAATTTGCGGAAAAGGTGAATGTACATGTTTGATGAGAGTTTTAAAGCGCTAGCAGATCCGACACGTCGACAAATTTTACTGATGCTTCGCGATCGAGACATGACTGCCGGGGAAATTGCAGGATGTTTTTCCATTTCAAAGCCGAGTTTAACTCATCACTTGAATTTGTTGAAGCAGGCAAATATGGTCATTGATACAAGGGAAGGCCAATTTATCCGATATTCATTAAATACAACGGTTATGCAGGATTTGATCGGTTGGATGATGGGGAAATGGCAGAAAGGTGATACAAATGATGAACAAAAGTAGAATTTCTAAATGGAGCATATATGGTTGGTGTGTTATCGTATTTACTTTCATTGGAGGAGTATTTCTGCAATCGCATATGCACCATCGCATTCCTATTCATTGGAATATTACAGGAAATGTAGATGGTTATGCACAGCCATGGGTGGCTGTTTACATTATGCCAGTGGTGCATGCGATTATTTACGGATTTTTGTTGATTCTTCCTAAAATTGATCCGAAACGCGACAATTACTTGACCTTTGATCATACGTATCGACTGTTTACATTCGTTTTTGTGCTATTTTTTAGTGCGCTTATATGGATGGTGGACTTGCAAGGGATTGGCATGCAATTTCCGTTGGTTATGCTTCTGCAACTGATGTTGGGAATCCTTTTTGTGATTTTGGGTAATTGGCTGGGCAGAGTGCGTCATAACTATTTTATTGGAATTCGTACTCCATGGACGTTAGCCAATGAGACCGTTTGGAAAAAGACACACCGATTTGTTGGCAAATTATATGTGATATCTGGTGTTATCATTGGTTTCGCCGCTGCTTTGCCGCATACCGTTGGATTTGTCGTCATGATTGCTCTGATCCTGTTAAGCAGCAGCATGGGAATCGTTTATTCCTTCATGATTTACAGGCGTATATAAAATTGATTGCAGATTGTGAACTCGAGATGGAACAGTCGCTTTGCTTTGTTTCACTTTATCAAATAAGATAGTTTTGTGTCATTATTTCTCGGGAAATGACGAATAGGAAGTAATGAATCGACTTGACTCGACATCTGACAACCAATGTTAAATGAACACGGATCTGAATCCGTGACGATAGTCACTGATTGCAGGGGGGTGGCACGAGTACACATGCAGTTGCTCAAACAGTGCCGATCATCTTGCTCGGATTACGTTTATAATGTCGCAAGACGATCGGCAAACTCGCCCTTTGCATGTGTACGTATACCGCCCCCAATTTGCTTTTGATGATTGTAAGCATACTTTAATGAACCCTTGAAAATAAAGGATTGTAAAGGTGTTACCCTCTATTTTTTCTTCTCGCTTTACGTCGTACATGCCGCGTATATCCTATGAAAAGCAAGGAACCACGGATTGTTTCTGCCAAATCGAAGTCGAATCTGTCTGACTTGTTTCCCATGGCATAAAAGGCCAAGATAAGAAACAGCAACATCCCTATATGAGATATCCGGTGAAGGATTATCAGGCACATGAGATTGGTTTAAGCGTTACGGATTCTGGTGTGAGTAATAAGATTTTGGGGTGATTGAATAGAATCCCCTATTCATGTATATTTGCAGCAGATAACGATGGGAATTGGGGGATTTATATGGGCTCATTGGCAGCTATTGATTATAGCAAGGTTAAGTTGGTGATATTCGATTTGGATGGCACATTATATGAGGACGATGATCATTTTGAATATTATGCAGAACAATTGAAACATAGGCTGCCAGAGCATCTGCAAGCCTCCTTTTCAAATGACTATAATCAAGCGAAAGATGGAAAACTGCCTTTGCAAATTGGAAGAGTGTATGATCAACAAAAGGATTGGATTTTTGTTCAAAAGGCGGGTGAGATTGAGGAAGTATACGACTGGAAAGGAGATGCAGTTGATACACCCGAATGGCAACGTGTTTACGGGGAAGGTTGGCAGATTGATTTTGAACGTATTTTTTCGATCGGGGATTCATGGTGGATTCCTAATGCGATTGCGAGACATTATGGATTGGGTGCAGACAAGAGCCACGAGGCATTTATCGCAACTCGTGAATTGATGATGAAGCCGGAATTTCGTATAGCCCAAATACCTAGACTTGCGGAAACCATTCAAAAGCTACAATCGGAATATGGGTGGATTACAGTACTGATGACGAACAGTCCGGAAATAGACAGTCGGGTGATATTGCAAAAATTGGGATTGGAAAGCTATTTTGCAAAATTTATTTTTCGGGCCCGAAAACCTGTTCGAACAAAAGAGATCGTACAATCATTATCTGAACAATTTCATGTTGGATATTCGAAAATTCTAAGTATTGGAGATAATCTCATAAATGAAATTTTGCCGGTCATTCAACTTGGCGGTCAAGGGATTCATATCAATATTGGTAAAATTTCGGAAGAGTTTTTAGAGCCGGCGCCACGCGTCGATTCGATGACAGAAATCATTGAAGATCTTGAAAAGCGCCACTTGATATAGGTACCGAGTGTCAGGGGTGGGCATGATTACACATGCTGACGCTCAAACAGTACCGATCATCTTGCATGATTAACAGATGTATAGTGGCAAGCGCACCGATCAACGGACGCTTGGCGGATTGTTTTGTGTTTGCTGAGCGACGAGGCAAACACCTTGGGCTGGGAATTGCCTTGCAACAGCTTCTTAACTGTATCGGAGATCACATTTCTATTTCAAGATGCAAAAGTTGAGTAAAATAAGATCCGAGAAAATTAGGAACTTCATGGATTTCAATGGATAGTTTAGGCATACTGATTTAATAAAGGGATTTACTTCTCATAGATGAAAAGAAACTTTATAATGGAAAGAACAGAGGGGCTGTTATGCCTAGAGGAGGTTTATACAAAATGAGTATTCAATTTTTTGAATCTGATATTTATCGGCAAATGTTCCAACAAATGCGGGATGAGCTTACGCAAGTCGGTTTTAAAGAGTTGTTGACGGCTGATGAAGTAAAAGCAAATCTCGACAATGCTCAAGGGACGACGTTGGTTTTTGTAAATTCCGTTTGCGGTTGCGCCGGCGGAATTGCACGGCCTGGAGTGGCTAAGGCGATTCAACACTCCATTCGCCCGGATCATTTGGTAACTGTGTTTGCAGGCCAGGATAAAGAAGCAACAGCCGAAGCGAGAACATATTTCGTTGGATATCCGCCATCGTCGCCGTCTATGGCCTTGTTAAAAGACGGCAAACTGGTATATATGATGGAACGGCACCAAATTGAAGGCAGAGATACTGATGCAGTTGCCGGTGATCTCATTCGTGCATTTGAACAATACTGTGGATAAAAGATAGGCACCCATTTTGGGTGCTTATTTTTTGCAACTTACTTTTAATAACTTACCTGAGTCCGTGACGATAGTTACCAGGTGCCGGGGGCATGCGTGAACACATATCAGGTCGCTCAAACCGGCATCGATCGTCTTGCTCTTGATTGATTCGTAGCGGCCGCAAGACGATCGATAAACTTAGCACTGCATGTGTAACACCTACCCCAAGGTTCACTTCTTTATGCAAGCACCCCAAAGAAATACTTGATAATTAAAAAACTTGAGTCTTGCAAAAATTTTGCTGTAGAAATTTGGCGAAGCCTGTCAAATCTTTAGAACCTTTGTCGCATTGAAAAAATAATAAAGGACACCTGTCATCTTTTGCGGAAATTATAAGTTACCACACAAATAATCCCAAAAGAGGAGATGTCCACTTTCATGGTAACTTTGTATTCTGCTATCGTCAAGTTTATTTTGGCAATGCAATTGCAATTTACAGCGCCACAACGGAACCATCTCCTTCACATCATGCAAGGAATTATTTTGTGTGAAGGGCGTAAAACCATTACACAAATTCGAAGCTCTACGAATTCCTATCGTCATCTCAGTTGCATGACGAAATTCTTGAAACACTCACCTTGGTGTGTAAACCGAATGCAAAAACGCCGTATGCAGTTTTTGTTGGAAAAGATCAGGCGTAAGCATTCTAAAAAGGGAGATACCCGATCCATCGTATTCTTGATCATCGATGATACGAGCTGTAAAAAAGATGTTTCTACCAAACATATTGAAGCACTTGATTTTCATTTTTCCCATGATGAAGGGAAAGGTGTGTGGTCCCATTGTTTAGTTACCGCCCATCTTGTTAGCGAAGGGTATTCCTTCGCATGGGATTTCCGACCCTACTTTCGTGAGGGATACTGTAATGTCAACCAAATTCCATTCAAGAGCAAAAATGATTTGGCTCTGGAACTCATTCAAAGCTATGAAGCATCTGATGATGAGTTGGTTTATGTTCTAATGGATAGTTGGTATACCAGCAAGAAAATCATAGATGCATGTAATGCAAAAGGGTTTCACATTATTGCTGCCGTTAAAACCAATCGCAAAATCCGCCCTGCGGGCATTCGAATTCAGATTGCTGAATTTGCAACGAATTATATTCACCAGTCCGATCTCCACTCTGTTACCGTGGGGAATCAGAACATGTACTGGGTATATGAATATGAAGGCCCGCTGGCAGACGTTGAAAATGTTAAAGTCTTGCTCTCCTGGGAAAAGGAATTCGATTCAAGCAAAACACCGTTTTGTATCCTTTGCACAGATCAAACGTTGGATCTCGAAACCATCCTTCGGTATTATCAAGTGCGCTGGAATATTGAAACCGGATATCGATATTTTAAGGAGATGCTAGGCTTTGACCAATATCAATTGCAATCGTTTTATGCCATTCAGCGTTATTGGGCAATTCAATTCTTGGTCTACAATTTTCTTGAATTACAACGAAACGAATGGTCCACTGAGCAGGATCCAATGACGTTAGGGGACGTAGTACGTCGAATTCGAAAGGAATATTTCGGACAAATCGTTACCTACGTCTATCAACAAGCCCTAGCTCAACGACCTCTTTTCGAAGTGTTAGACGAATTGAAACTAAGTGCCTAATTGCTGTTTTTACGAACACACTATACGTGTGCCCATTTTTCGGCCTAATCGGCCCAAAATGCAAGACTCAAGTAAAAAAATTAAAAATTAAATTGAATAGAGGCCGCATATATAATTTAGGTAGTACATGCAGTGTAAATCCTTTAAAAAACGGAAAACCAATCCTCGTGGATTCAGGAACTTACTTCATTCAATACTATTTGTGTGTATTAAGTATGTGTGAACGAAAGAGTATACGTGATATCTACAGATCATTGACAGCAAAATCGTTTATTTTTGAAGAAATTTGTTTTGAAATAGAGGTTGTGATAAGAATGTGTGTCGTGTTAAGATAGCACCTGTCGCTTTGAGAGAAGCGAATACTAAATGAAAATTAACGGTGTTTATGGTTGTATGGAAGAAGTAATAAAATGTGCGAAATAGAACATGTTAAAAAATATCCGTTGATTTTATTTTTCGAATATGTTAAATTATAAAAACGTCACTGCTTTGGCTGTGTCGGAATGATTTATGAAGTTCCTTGAAAACTAAACAAGTGCAGGGAGTTATTATGTAACTCCTGTCATTAGTCAGCAATGATTCTGACAGGGTCAAGTAATGAATAGGTAGCTCCAACGACCTTCGGTTGCGGAGTAAATTCACACGAAGTGCTGAAGCACTAAGTGTTCATTTGAGAGTTTGATCCTGGCTCAGGACGAACGCTGGCGGCGTGCCTAATACATGCAAGTCGCGCGGACGATGCAAAGCTTGCTTTGCATCGTTAGCGGCGGACGGGTGAGTAACACGTGGGCAACCTGCCGAATCGTTTGGGATAACACCCGGAAACGGGTGCTAATACCGGATAGTTTCTTCCTTCGCATGAAGGGAGACGAAAAGGTCCGTTCGGACCGCGATTCGATGGGCCCGCGGCGCATTAGCTAGTTGGTGGGGTAACGGCTCACCAAGGCGACGATGCGTAGCCGACCTGAGAGGGTGACCGGCCACACTGGGACTGAGACACGGCCCAGACTCCTACGGGAGGCAGCAGTAGGGAATCTTCCGCAATGGGCGCAAGCCTGACGGAGCAACGCCGCGTGAGTGATGAAGGCCTTCGGGTTGTAAAACTCTGTCTTCGGAGACGAACCCGTACGGGAGGAAATGCCCGTGCGTTGACGGTATCCGAGGAGGAAGCCCCGGCTAACTACGTGCCAGCAGCCGCGGTAATACGTAGGGGGCAAGCGTTGTCCGGAATCACTGGGCGTAAAGCGCGCGCAGGCGGCATTTCACGTCTGGGGTGAAAGTCCAGAGCTCAACTCTGGGATGGCCTTGGAAACGGGAGTGCTTGAGCGTCGGAGAGGTAAGGGGAATTCCACGTGTAGCGGTGAAATGCGTAGAGATGTGGAGGAACACCAGTGGCGAAGGCGCCTTACTGGCCGATTGCTGACGCTGAGGCGCGAAAGCGTGGGGAGCAAACAGGATTAGATACCCTGGTAGTCCACGCCGTAAACGATGAGTGCTAGGTGTTGGAGGGTACCACCTCCAGTGCCGAAGCTAACGCATTAAGCACTCCGCCTGGGGAGTACGGTCGCAAGACTGAAACTCAAAGGAATTGACGGGGGCCCGCACAAGCAGTGGAGCATGTGGTTTAATTCGAAGCAACGCGAAGAACCTTACCAGGTCTTGACATCCCGCTGACCGGTGTAGCGATACACCTTCCCTTCGGGGCAGCGGTGACAGGTGGTGCATGGTTGTCGTCAGCTCGTGTCGTGAGATGTTGGGTTAAGTCCCGCAACGAGCGCAACCCTTGATCTGTGTTGCCAGCATTCAGTTGGGCACTCACAGGTGACTGCCGGCGACAAGCCGGAGGAAGGCGGGGATGACGTCAAATCATCATGCCCCTTATGACCTGGGCTACACACGTGCTACAATGGGCGGTACAACGGGATGCGAAGCCGCAAGGCGGAGCCAACCCCTGAAAACCGTTCACAGTTCGGATTGCAGGCTGCAACCCGCCTGCATGAAGCCGGAATTGCTAGTAATCGCGGATCAGCATGCCGCGGTGAATCCGTTCCCGGGCCTTGTACACACCGCCCGTCACACCACGAGAGTTGACAACACCCGAAGTCGGTGGGGCAACCATTTGGGGCCAGCCGCCGAAGGTGGGGTCGATGATTGGGGTGAAGTCGTAACAAGGTAGCCGTATCGGAAGGTGCGGCTGGATCACCTCCTTTCTAAGGATATAAGTCCCTTATGGGGATGCGAAAAAGAGTGTTTGTGTTACACGAATATTGCCCTGCACTTGGTTAGTTTTGAGGGAACCTCCCTCAACTGGAAACATCTGATGGTTGCATCGCCGGATGCAGCGTATTAAGATGGATTTCCTGCTTCCGCAAGGAAGCGTGAATATGGAATGGCTTTTTTATGTTCTTTGTTCTTGATGTTCTTTGAAAACTGGATAGCGAATTCTATCGTATACAGGATGAATACAATGCGTGGTAACTGCGCAAGCAGTACACAATTTCATCAAATGTTTTACCCGAGCGCTTAACGATTTTTATTTGGTATGCATGTTCCATGCAGCACCAAACTGCGACTCGCTAGCGGCGAGAAGTGCTAGGAAGAGATTTCGTGAAGAAGTGAGCATAATGGAATTATGTGAACGATGAACGAAAGATCTGACAACGCAATTCGAAGCCGATAGGTAGAGTCGCCAAGGTTTGGAAAAGGGAAAGAATCATTTGCCGCCAAACTGCGACTCGCTAGCGGCGAGAAGTGCTAGGAAGAGATTTCGTGAAGAAGTGAGCATAATGGAATTATGTGAACGATGAACGAAAGATCTGACAACGCAATTCGAAGCCGATAGATAGAGTCGCCTAGGTTAAGTTAGTAAGGGCGCATGGTGGATGCCTAGGTGCCAGGTGCCGATGAAGGACGGAGCGAACGCCGAAACGCCCCGGGGAGCTGTAAGCAAGCGTTGATCCGGGGATCTCCGAATGGGGCAACCCCCTGCGGTTCATACCGCAGGATTCCGATCTGAATCCATAGGGTCGGAAAGGTACACCAGGGGAACTGAAACATCTAAGTACCCTGAGGAAAAGAAAACAACAGTGATTCCCTAAGTAGCGGCGAGCGAACGGGGAATAGCCCAAACCGCACATGCTTGCATGTGCGGGGTTGCGGGGCGTCTCATACGAAGTTATCAATCCATTGGGTAGGAGAACGGCCTGGAACGGCCGATCGCAGAGGGTGACAATCCCGTATCTGAAACCAAATGGACTTCGAGACGAACCCCAAGTACCGCGGGACACGTGAAATCCCGTGGGAATCCGGGAGGACCACCTCCTAAGGCTAAATACACCCTGGCAACCGATAGTGAACCAGTACCGTGAGGGAAAGGTGAAAAGCACCCCGGGAGGGGAGTGAAACAGAACCTGAAACCATGTGCCTACAATCAGTCGGAGGGCCATACCACCCCAAAAAGTATTACTTTTCGGGGACCCCGGTTAGCCTGACGGCGTGCCTTTTGTAGAATGAACCGGCGAGTGATGGTCGCAAGCGAGGTTAAAGCGAGAAGCTGGAGCCGTAGCGAAAGCGCGTCTGAAAAGGGCGGCAGTTTGCGGTCATCGACCCGAAACCGGGTGATCTACCCCTGGTCAGGGTGAAGTTGCGGTAAAACGCAATGGAGGCCCGAACCCACTGACGTTGAAAAGTCAGGGGATGAACTGGGGGTAGGGGAGAAATTCCAATCGAACTCGGAGATAGCTGGTTCTCCCCGAAATAGCTTTAGGGCTAGCGTTGGAGCGAGAGGGATGGAGGTAGAGCACTGATTGGGCTAGGGGCCTGTCCAAGGTTACCGAACTCAGTCAAACTCCGAATGCCGTTTCCTTATCTCCAGCAGTCAGACTACGAGTGCTAAGATCCGTGGTCAAAAGGGAAACAGCCCAGACCATCAGCTAAGGTCCCCAAGTTCCGGTTAAGTGGGAAACGATGTGGCGGTGCACAGACAACCAGGATGTTGGCTTAGAAGCAGCCACCATTGAAAGAGTGCGTAATAGCTCACTGGTCGAGTGACGCTGCGCGGAAAATGTAACGGGGCTAAACCGGACACCGAAGCTATGGATGTGCCTGTCGGCACGTGGTAGGGGAGCGTTCTCAGCGAGTGGAAGTCAGACCGGAAGGTCTGGTGGATGGCTGAGAAGTGAGAATGCCGGTATAAGTAGCGAAAAGACAGGTGAGAATCCTGTCCACCGAAAGCCTAAGGGTTCCTGGGGAAGGCTCGTCCTCCCAGGGTTAGTCGGGACCTAAGCCGAGGCCGAAAGGCGTAGGCGATGGACAACTGGTGGAAATTCCAGTACCACCGTGTCACCGTTCCCATCTATGATTTACATCAATGAATGGGTCCCCGCGAAAGTAATCGGAATACGCTTCGAAGCGTTCCGTCACTTTCGTGGGAGAATTAGCGAGGGAGTGACGCAGGAGGATAGGGTGAGCGGCCTGTTGGATGGCCGTGCAAGCAGCAAGGCTGGGAGATTGGCAAATCCGTCTTCCATACGGTCAAGCTGTGATGCCGAGCGAAATTGTAGTAGCGAAGTCCCTGATTTCACACTGCCAAGAAAAGCTTCTAGCGAGGGGACAGGTGCCCGTACCGCAAACCGACACAGGTAGGCGAGGAGAGAATCCTCAGGTGCGCGGGAAAACTCTCGTTAAGGAACTCGGCAAAATGGCCCCGTAACTTCGGGAGAAGGGGCGCTCTGGTAGGGTGTTCTTTACGAATGCCTGAGAGAGCCGCAGTGAAAAGGCCCAAGCGACTGTTTAGCAAAAACACAGGTCTCTGCTAAGCCGAAAGGCGATGTATAGGGGCTGACGCCTGCCCGGTGCTGGAAGGTTAAGAGGAGGGGTTATCCCTTGCGGGAGAAGCTCTGAATTGAAGCCCCAGTAAACGGCGGCCGTAACTATAACGGTCCTAAGGTAGCGAAATTCCTTGTCAGGTAAGTTCTGACCCGCACGAATGGCGTAACGACTTGGGCGCTGTCTCAACGAGAGACCCGGTGAAATTGTAGTACCTGTGAAGATGCAGGTTACCCGCGGCTAGACGGAAAGACCCCGTGGAGCTTGACTGTAGCTTGATATGGAAGTTGGGTACTTCATGTACAGGATAGGTGGGAGACTGCGAAGCCAGGGCGCCAGCCTTGGTGGAGTCAATCTTGGGATACCACCCTTGAAGTATCCGGCTTCTAACTCGACGCCCTGAAGCGGGTGTGAGGACAGTGTCAGGTGGGCAGTTTGACTGGGGCGGTCGCCTCCCAAAGCGTAACGGAGGCGCCCAAGGGTTCCCTCAGCGCGGTTGGAAATCGCGCGGCGAGTGCAAAGGCAAAAGGGAGCTTGACTGCGAGACTTACAAGTCGAGCAGGGACGAAAGTCGGGCTTAGTGATCCGGCGGTGCCGAGTGGAAGGGCCGTCGCTCAACGGATAAAAGCTACCCCGGGGATAACAGGCTTATCTCCCCCAAGAGTCCACATCGACGGGGAGGTTTGGCACCTCGATGTCGGCTCATCGCATCCTGGGGCTGAAGTCGGTCCCAAGGGTTGGGCTGTTCGCCCATTAAAGCGGTACGCGAGCTGGGTTCAGAACGTCGTGAGACAGTTCGGTCCCTATCTGCCGCGGGCGCAGGAAATTTGAGAAGTGCTGTCCTTAGTACGAGAGGACCGGGATGGACCGACCGCTGGTGTCTCAGTTGTGGTGCCAACTGCATCGCTGAGTAGCCAAGTCGGGACGGGATAAGCGCTGAAAGCATCTAAGCGCGAAGCCCGCTTCAAGATGAGATTTCCCACTAGGAAGCTAGGTAAGACCCCATGAAGAAGACATGGTTGATAGGTCTGGAGTGTACGTGTGGCGACACATTGAGCTGACAGATACTAATCGGTCGAGGACTTAACCTAAACAAAAAGGTTTACGTGCGCAAAGGATACGATAGCATTCGCATCTGGTTTTGAGAGTGCATATCAATTATATAAAATGTGTATGAAGGAATTTTTCATATAGCCTCTAGTAAGGATGGATACTCAAGTGGCCGAAGAGGGCGGTTTGCTAAACCGTTAGGAGGATATAAATTCTCGCGAGGGTTCAAATCCCTCTCCATCCGCCAGCTTTATTATTTGTTTTGCGGGTGTGGCGGAATTGGCAGACGCACTGGATTTAGGTTCCAGCGGGCGACCGTGGGGGTTCAAGTCCCTCCACCCGCATTTTCTTGCTTGTTGTATTCAAAAAAATATATGTGCCCTTAGCTCAGCTGGATAGAGCGTTTGACTACGAATCAAAAGGTCGGGAGTTCGAATCTCTCAGGGCACGCCATTATCGCGGGGTGGAGCAGTTGGTAGCTCGTCGGGCTCATAACCCGAAGGTCGCAGGTTCAAGTCCTGTCCCCGCAACCATAACTGTTGTCATTCTCTTCTAGAACAATCGCAGGCCAAATAGTATATCCAAGACCATTTATCACCATTTCTCTGCAAGTTTCCATTTTATCCACTTCCATTGCAATCTTCGGTGGTTTTGAAACGACCTTAAATTAACCTCCCGTTAAAGTTGAACAGCCATACCGAACAAAAACTTTATTTTATAGGCATAATTCGCCCGTGTGTCATTCCGACTAATTCATCTGGTGTTAATTCAAATACTGCTTTGGGATGCCCTGCTGCAGCCCATATTGTGTTGAATTGAAAGAGGTCTTCGTCAACTATTGTCAAAATGGTTTCTATATGCCCGAGTGGCGCAACCCCGCCAATTACAAACCCGGTGCGTTCACGTACAAAATCTGCATCGGCTTTTCCAAGTTTGTCATTTAACTGATTGGCAATTTGCTTCTCATTCACACGATTCACCCCGCTAGCAACAACCAGTAGCGGCTTGTCTGAATTTTTGAGATGGAAAATAATCGACTTAGCAATTTGTGCAACCTCACAACCGATAGCTTCTGCAGCTTCTTGGGCAGTTCGCGCGCTGTCCGGTAATTCCACAACTTTATTTGAATATCCCAATTCTAACAATTTGTCTTGCACCCGTTGTGCACTTTCTTTTAGCTGATTCGTCAAAGCAAATCCCTCCGTATATGATGAATTTTTCATAATTCGACTCTAAAAATGCATGACTATCCGTGCCTTTCTATATTGTTCGGAACAAAGTATGTTTGGATTTTAACTGCAATACTTTAACCGAAACGATTTCATCCATTTTTGGTCCATTTCAAGATACGGTATTCTCTCGTTGAGGAATTCGTTTTTCCAGGATCCCCGTTACAAGAACGACTGCAATCAATATGACAAAAAGCCCTAAAATTTCATTCCACGCAATCTTTTCATGTAAGAAAACAGCGCCCCAGATAATTCCGAAACCGGGGACTAAAAATGTAACAGTAAGTGTTTTCGTCCCGCCGATTTTTGCCAAAAGGCGAAAATAAATGATATACGCGAGCGCTGTACACACAATTGCTAGTGCCAGTGTGGAAAAAACAATCAACTGTCCAGGCGCATGTTGCGGCAAAAATGCAAGACTGAATGGAAGCAAGAAAATAGAAGCGCCTAATTGCTGACCGTAAGCAGCAGTGATCGGATGCATGCCGGCTGTAATACGTCTGGCATAAATGGTGCCAATACTATAACAAAAAGCAGCACCGAGGGATGCAGCGATAAACAGACCGTTGCCATGTGCAGATGAGGAATCTGAGGAGACAGGACCAACGCTTGTCAAAATGATCACACCTGCGATACCTGCTATAATGCCCGCTAATTTACTTGGCGTGATTTTTTCATTCAATACAATAGCTGACACGACTAATGAAAAAAGTGGGGTAGTCGCATTTAAAATCGATGAAAGTCCGGATGAAAGTTTCAATTCAGCTGTAGCAATCAAAACAAAGGGGATGGCAGCATTAATTGCACCGACTCCGATCAAATGCAGGATCGTTTTCCAAGGGATTTTCCATGATCGAATTTTCCAAACGAAAAATGCCAACGCAGCCGTTGCGATGACCACACGTAACTCGATTAAAACAATCGGGCCCAAGACAGGTGCAGCAATTCTCATGAACAGAAATGAACCGCCCCATAGTGCACCTAAGCAAATAATCCAAAGAAAATCTATAATTTCCACTGTTTCGAACCTCCGAACTTTTTACTAACTCAATAATAGAGGATAGCTAAAGAATCGTAAATGTATCATTAGGAAGAAAATTTTGCATGGCACATGTCCCAAACAAATTATTTTCCAATGAATACACTAATAGCAAAACAAATCCGTTGTTTAAACCATTCAAAATGGCAAAAGCGCGGGATACTCAATCGTTTTATAAGACTTCTGCCAGAAAGAGATGAAGGTGGTAGGCTGTGAGATTTGATACATTTTTGAAAATGGGTTCTTATCTAGCAGACATTTGGAAGCATGAATCCTTTCAGGAAATGTCCAAAATGGTTCATAAGGGAATTCGACGCAGAATGGATTCCTATGATTCCAGTGATCGATATTTATCGCATCCCTATTCCTCGATGAATCCAAATCGTCCGCAAAAACGACAGTCGGATCGGAAACAAATGTTACTGCCACAACAACAGAATAGAAAAAATTTAGGAGAGTTAATTACTCCCGAGACGATACAATCCGCTTTTCAATTGCATCAGACGATTAAAAAATTTTTAGATCATAAATAAGTTTGAGAACATGCATTTGAGGGGCAATTCCACAAAAGGGAACATTTTGTGGAATTTTTTTGTGTTATGCAGAATCGCAGAATAGAAATTCTCGTAAAGTAGCAGATTCAATCTTTTTGAGTATCCTCTGTATCTTCTGTATCTTCTGTAGCTCTCTATTAGAAAAGTGGAAAATAGACAAGAAACAAAAATTCAGAGACAATATATATATACTAGATAATTGTAAGGGGCAGCTCAATGTGAATCAGCGAACAAAGGGTCAGGCAGGACCGAAAGAATCGGATGGTGCTTGGACAATTGAATCTCCCTCTGCGCTCGTACAAGGATTGGCCAAGGAAAGCCGATTTTACTACCAGGGAAAACCGTTTATCATTCAGATCGTACGTCCTCAGAATGGGCAGGCCTCTCCTAAAAAAGGCCATGTAGCAATGGAATTCAAAGATGGCAAACTTCGAATCATTTGGCTGCCAGATATAAACAGACCGCATCCATTACTTGTGCGCAGGGTATTGTTGGAATGGTACAAACAAAATGCCAGACAATTGATTCCGGAAAGAGTTCGATTGCTTAGCAAACGAATGAATCTTTCCTATAATCGGATTACATTGAAAGATCAAAAGACCCGTTGGGGAAGTTGCTCTTCTTTGCGAAATTTGAATTTTAATTGGCGGCTCATCATGGCTCCACCGGATGTTTTGGATTACGTAGTCATACATGAATTGGCCCATTTGCGCGAAATGAATCATTCCAAACAGTTTTGGTCTATAGTCGAGCAGTTTATGCCACAGTATCGTATACACAAAGATTGGCTGAAAGAAAATGGAGCACAATTGTTTACACTGAAGGGCGATGTATAAAGATTCGATACATAGATGTATCCAATATAAAATCCAGGAGGGACGAATATGCAGATCAAATCGATTAATGTTGGAGTTCCGGCGCCAATGGTGTATGCCGATCAAGAGATTGCGACGGGGATTTTTAAACAGTCGGTAGGCGCAAAGGCTGTTTTTTTGGATTTGATCAATATAGCCGGGGACAGGCAAGCAGATCTGGTCAACCACGGCGGGAAAGATAAGGCCGTTTGTTTGTATCCCTACGATCATTATCCGTATTGGGAGAAGCGCTTAGGGAGAAAGCTGCCATTTGCATCCTTTGGCGAAAATCTTACAGCAGCGGACATAACAGAAGAAAGTGTATGCATCGGTGATGTATACCAATTGGGTGATGCGATTGTTCAGATCAGCCAACCTCGTCAACCTTGCTACAAACTGGCCACACGCTTTCAAATACCCGACATGGTGGATCAAATTCGCATGAATGGATACAGCGGGTTTTATATGCGAGTGCTCAAGCCTGGCATGATTTCCATTGAAAAAGGAATAAACATAATGGAAAAACATCCGGAAGGGATAACGGTAGCATTCACAAATCATATTATGTTTCACGATCGATTCAACCGGGAAGCATTACTACAATTGATTCATTTGGATGTACTTGCAGAAAGTTGGAAAAAGACCTTTCGAGAGCGACTGGAATCCCTTTAAGTGCGTGTTCAAAAAGTGGTTAAGTAAGACACAAGGAGTGCGAAGTCGAAGCACGAAAAGGCGACGGAGTGTACGTGTTTGGTACATGAGTAAGCTTTTTTGGGATTCGACAAAGCAATCCGCCGTGGAGTTTTGACTACTTTTTGAACATCCTCTTTAAAAATTTCGTTTCCGTTTTATTTTGCACTTGCTATCTTCACTTCATGGCAAGTGTCTTTTTTTTGATTGGATCTTTTGAATGGGAGTTTACAGAATGCAAGAAAACCTGTATGATATTAATATTAGTAATCCGAGTAGTTTAGTTTGAAATTGGAGGTACCCTGATGGCAACTTATACAAAAGTTTGGGCAGAAGATACAAGCAAGTTAAATAAACTAGAGTTGGCAAAATTAGAAAAAGATGGACTTGATGTCATTGCAGACGTTTATCGATATGCAAATTTAGGCTTTGATGCAATTACTCCTGATGACATGGATCGGTTCAAGTGGGCGGGTATTTATCAGCAAAAACCGAAAACCGGCCATTTCATGATGCGTGTGCGCATCCATTCAGGTGTCCTGTCCACGAAACAGGCGCGGGCGATTGCAGGCATCAGCCGTGATTATGGACGGAATTTGATCGATGTAACGACACGCCAGGCGGTTCAGTTCCATTGGCTGCAAATCCAGGATATGCCGGATATTTTCGGACGCTTGGCGGCAGTCGGTTTGTCTTCCTTCGAAGCGTGCGGCGACTGCCCGCGTACATTTATCGGCAATCCGCTTGCAGGGATCGATCCGGACGAATTGATGGATACCCGTCCGCTGATTGAAGAGTTATCCAAGGCGCTGCATTTAAATCGGGAATTTTCCAATCTTCCGCGCAAATACAAAGTATCTTTGTCTGCAAATGTGTACAATACGTCACATGCGGAAATCAACGATTTGGCATTTGTGCCTGCTACAAAAGAGATCGATGGAGAAGAAGTGGTTGGTTTCCATATTCTCGTCGGCGGCGGATTATCTACAAAGCCGCATTTGGCATTGCCGATCGATATATTTGTCCGTCCTGAAGATGTAGTAAAAGTAGCGCTTGGCGTTACTACAATCTTCCGGGATTATGGCTATCGGGAAAAGCGTACACATGCCCGTTTCAAATTCTTGGTGGCTGACTGGGGAGCAGATACGTTTTTGGAAAAATTGACGGAAATCATCGGGCCGATGCCTTCGCGCGGGGTCGATCAAGGAAAAGGATGGAACGCTGGTTACTTTACAGGTGTTCATCCGCAGAAACAAGAGGGACTGTCATATATCGGACTCTCGATCCAAGTGGGCCGTTTAAGCGCGGAAGAGTTGTTCGAGTTGGCTGATTTGGCAGACCGTTATGGCAATGGGGAACTGCGGACATGTAATTCCCAAAATATTATTCTGCCGAACATTCCGAATGAAAAAATCGACGAAGTATTGGCGGAACCATTGTTAAAGCGTCTCACTCCTTTTCCAAAACTGTTTGCCGGCCACGTGATTTCTTGTACGGGTAATGAGTTTTGCAACTTGGCCGTCACGGAAACAAAAGAGCGGATGAAAGCAATCTCCAATTATTTGGATGAGCATGTCGAATTGGATACGCCAGTCCGAATTCATGTGAATGGCTGTCCGAACTCTTGCGGCCAGCAACAAATCGCGGACATCGGTTTGCAGGGTGCATTAGTGAAAAAACCGG
Organism: Fodinisporobacter ferrooxydans; assembly: GCF_022818495.1. GTDB lineage: Bacteria > Bacillota > Bacilli > Tumebacillales > MYW30-H2 > Fodinisporobacter > Fodinisporobacter ferrooxydans. The sequence goes on from NZ_CP089291.1 coordinate 1,674,112, forward strand.
ATGGCGTGCGTGATGCGTTTGATATTTTTGTTGGCGGTACACTGGGGCCGGATGCAAGATTCAACACGAAGCTAAAAGGCAGAGTGGAAGGGGACTTGGTCGGACCGGTTCTGGAACGCCTCATTCTTTTCTACAAAACGGAACGTACGCCGAATGAGTTGTTTTATCAATTTGTTGCGCGTGTTGGAATTCCGGCAATGCAACAAAAGCTAGACCAAGCGATCGCTGAAGTGGCAGAAGTGCAAGAAGTAGCAGCAGGAAAGGAATAAGTGTGGAGTTCCCCATGTTTCTTTATAAATTAGAATGTCAGATAGCTGAGCACGGACTGACAACGGTTATTTTAGCAGCAAATGATGACCATTCTGCCTTGGAGTTGGCAGAACAATTAGTAAAACGGCAGTTTTTAACATCTGTTGCGATTGAAGAAACAGCCTTGCTTGAGAAAAAACCGGTAAAATCGGGAGCCGGTTATTTTCTTGACCGCAATTGAATACTTGGCAGCAAATTCGATCGAAATTCAAAAATATCTGCAATTGTTCCAACAGGTGATGGGTTCGTGTCCTTCACCTGTTTTTTGCGCGTGAAAACAGTTTTGGATAACCTCTGTTTTTTTGATATACTATCAGCAATTATAAGTGACATAACTGTATAAGCTTAGTTTCACTTTAAGTGCGTGTTCAAAAAGCGACTACTTTTTGAACATCCTCTTTAAGCTTGGTTTTTTCATGGGAAGGGGTATATAGAGATGAACGAAAATGGAAATGTATTTTTTGAAGAGATTGATCCGGCTGAAGTAGAGCAAAGTATAGCGGAGCGACAGACGAAAATTATCGATGTCCGGGAAGTGGATGAATACAATAGCGGACATATTCCAAGCGCCAAGTTAATTCCCCTCAGCGAGTTTGCCGAACGTTTTCAGGAGATCGATCCGGAAGATTCGGTGATTCTCGTCTGCAGAAGCGGAAAACGAAGCGCAATGGCTTGTGAATTTTTGGCGCGGCAAGGATATTCCAAGATTAAAAATATGGTCGGCGGAATGCTTGCATGGCAAGGCGACGTTGAAAAATAGCCAGCGACTAAAAAAGCGCGGCTAAAGCGAAAAGACTGCTAGACAAATGGGAATCGGATTTTTGAAAATTGGACAAATATGACTCCTCTATGGCACGTAAAAGTTCTCTCATGCAATCGGAAAACATGTGCTTTAGAGGAGTCTGTGCCATACATTAGGATCTGTTCACAATTTGAATCCACGGCCGATCATTGTTCCATTCCAATTTTACATCCACTTGGAATGTATCCCGCAAATGCTGCTCTGTCAATATTTCACGCTTTGGACCACTAGCGACAAATTTTCCATTTGCAATCAGTGCAACATGTGTAAATACAGGCAAAATTTCTTCGATGTGATGTGTAACCAGAATAATAGACATGCTTTGATCCTGTCCCATTGTTTGCAATACTTGCAAAAATTGCTCCCGCGCCCGCAGATCCAACCCGAAACAAGGTTCATCCAGGATCAACAAATGCGGCTGAGCCATTTGCGCACGAGCCAATAGCACTTTTTGTTTTTCCCCTTGCGAGAGCACACCATATCGGCTCTTCGCAAGTGTCTGGCAGTTCATGTGTTCGAGGATCTGGTGTGCTTGTTCATAATCCCCGTGCTCCGGCTTTGTCCAAATGCCGATGGATGCATATTTCCCGCTGACCACTACCTCCAAGACAGAATCACTGGGATAGATTTGTTCGCGAATGGCGGAACTTACCCAGCCAATCGACTTTCTCACATGTTGAATTTCACATTCGCCAAATGTGTTTCCAAGTACTTGTATCTTGCCGCGAGTGGGCCATTCATACCCGGTAATCATTTTTAACAAGGATGTTTTTCCGGAACCGTTCAGACCAACGAGGGCCCAATGTTCATGTTCTTTGATTTGCCATTGAATATCGTCTAATATCGGTTTTTGTTCGCGAATCCAGGAAAGATTTTTTACGTCTAACATGTTCATCCTAACACCTCGTGAAAAATTGTAATTCTTATATAGTTCGCAATTGTCCGGCAAATTCCTTTTCGCAATGAAGAAACTGGAAACAAGTTGCAGTATGGATTGCAAACCATTGTGGTTATCCTAACTGTAACGAAAAACAGCAAGTGTTAGAGTGATACACGTATGTCTACATTGGCGCGTGTTAAAGGAGGAACCTTATATGGCAGTGCAGGCAATTACAACACGTGAGATGTATGATCGGATGCGGGCAGGTGAATCCTTTTTTATACTGGATGTTCGCAATCGTGTGGATTACCAGGATTGGCGCATACAAGGGCAAGCATTGAAAGCGATCAATATTCCGTATTTCGAGTTTCGTGAAGATGAAATCAATAATCAGTTGATACCAAAAAACACACATGTGATTGTCGTCTCGCTGGAAGAGGAATCAGCCAACAAAGTGGCTGAGCATATGCAGGAGAAAGGATACAATGTTTCATATTTACAAAGCGGTTTCCAAACCTGGTACCAATTTTATGTGCAATCCAATATTATTGAACAGCCGCAACTGAAGCTGATTCAAGTCAATCGCGTGGCGAAAGGCTGCTTGTCTTACGTCATTGTTTCCGGGAAACAGATGTGTGTCGTCGATCCGGCCATTCATATACAGCAGTATTTGGAAATTGCCGAACGGGAAAATGCAAAAATCACGCATATTATTGACACGCATATTCATACGGATCATATCTCTGGCGCCCGCGAATTACTCAAGCATACCAAGGCGGAATACTACATTCCAAAAAGTGAAGCGCATCAAACTCAACTGCATTGTACATTTTTAAATCAGGGTACGATTCGTTGCGGCTCTGTCGAGATTCGGACGGTTTATGTACCGACGGAAGGACAAACGATGGGGGGGTCTGCCGCTCTTGTCGTCAACAACCAGGCGCTTCTTTCCGGTGACTCCATTGTTGTAGGCGAAGTGGGGATTCCTGATATGGCCGGAAAAGCACAAGAATGGGCAGAAAAATTATTTAATACTACATTTCGACGAGTGAAAAATCTTGATAACGATGTATTGGTTCTGCCTGCACATTATGCAGATATCCAGGCGATTAACAGAGGCGGGTATGTGGGTGCGTTTTTGGGCGACCTTCGTCACGGCGCCGAGGCCATGGCAAAGAATCCATCGATTACCTTTAAAAAACGCGTCGAAGGGGCTGTAGCCGCTTTGCATCCCAATTATCTGGACATCGTCGATGTCAACCGCGGTGTCATGGACATTGATCAGGTAAACGTGCAGGAATTGGAACTGGGAGATCTCTAGCGTTTAGGAAATGATAAACAGCAGAAAACAGTTTTCGAAGGATTCAGGAAGTTCTTTGAATCGTGGTACAACGCGGTTTTTTGTGCATTCGTTATTTACACCGCCAAAAAAGGGTGTTACAGTATGTACATACGACAAGCCGCAAAACACTCCCACAAGCAACTTGGGAGTGTTTTTTTAATCATCAGGATTCCTTGCAACGATCGGTTGATCTGAATTCAAAAGAATACCATAAAGGGCAAACGAGAGATACGTCTTTGGGTTCTATATATCGAGGTGAAACGAATGGAGAGGGAGAGAATCAGCCGTTGGGTCGGTGGGGTCAGCACTTTCAGCAATATACTTCTGACAGCAGTGAAATGTATTGTAGGCATTTGGGCTGGGAGCGATGCGTTATTTGCTGACGGAATTCATTCTGCTACCGACTCATTAGCCTCAATGGCAGTCCTGGGAGCAATCAGTATTTCCAATCGCCCGGCAGATGAAGATCATCCATATGGTCATGGAAAAGCGGAGGTCATTGCATCCGCTGTCGTAGCGGTTGTCTTGATTTTGGCAGGGTTTGACGTGATATACTCCTCGACAAAATCAATTTGGCATCACCAGCAGACAGGCAGTGATTCGGTTGGCATGGAGAGCTGGGCGCTTTGGGCTGCTATCGTTTCGTTAGTAATTAAAGAAATATTGTACAGATATACGATACGTAAGGCGAGAATGCTGCAAAGTCAGGCATTGGAAGCGTTGGCGGAAGATCACCGTTCGGATGTCTGGGCATCTTTGGCGGCGGCCATCGGCATCGGCATTGCCATCATCGGAATTGTCAAAAACATGCCGCTGCTCACTTACGCAGATCCTGTAGCCGGTATTTTAGTCGGTTTACTGATCTTGTATATTTCCTATCGGATGGGTTATGGGGCTGTCCAAACATTAATGGAGAGAAATGCGCCTCCCGAGTTTATACAATCGCTTGAGGATTTGGTGTCATCTGTAACAGGCGTGGAACGAATCGACCGGATCCGGGCACGTGAACACGGTCACTATATTTTGGTGGATGTCAGAATTTCTGTTCTTGGCACACTTACCATCCAGGAAGGTCATGATTTGTCGCGGGAAGTGAAACATTCCATTATGGAAAAACATAAGCGGGTACATGAAGTACTGATTCATTTAAATCCGTATTATAAAGAGAATGGCAATAAAGAGGATGATTCTGGTTCAGACGATGAACCGGTCATCGATTGATGGCATGGATTCGATTGATCAAATGAGGAAGCGTGGGAATGTTCGTGATCGCAGGCATTGGCGTTGATTTGGCGGATTTGAAACGAATTCGGGAGGTCTTGGAAAGACACAGGGAAGGATTTATACGGCGAATTTTTTCAGGACAGGAGCAAAGGAATCATACTGCATTCTTGCAAACTCCCACATCATCACGGACCGTTGAGTTTATCGGCGGCCGTTTTGCCGTCAAGGAAGCTGTTTCGAAGGCTCTTGGCTGCGGCATTGGGACGATTGGCTGGCATGACATCGAAGTCGTGCAATTGCCAAGCGGCGCTCCGTCTGTGCAACTAACCGGCCAGGCGCTGGCATTGGCTGCTGCGAGGAAGATTGAGAAATGGCATGTGTCGATCAGTCATGCGAAGGATTCGGTGGTTGCTTTTGTGGTGGCGGAAACCAAGGATTAGATTTTAACAAAAAAGACGAAGAAAATTTCACCGATCATTTCTATTTCTCCATCCATTTCTAAAACTCTCGATAGCACTACGTCAACTTGTACATAAATATTGGACGAGTGGAATATATGTGTTATCAAGGAAACTTGAAATCGGTGAGGAGTGGTTGGAGTGCGAAAATATTTCCGCTGGCTGCTGACGCTGTTGTTGGTCATGGGTCTGGGACTGGCCGGGTGCGGGATCAAAACATCCGATTCCGTAGTGAAAGAGTTGGATCATGTCAGCAAGTCGCTAACATCCTACAAAAGTACTGCGATGATGTCTGTCAAGATGCAAAACAGCATTCAAAAGTATTATATTGAAACATGGTATCAAGCGCCTGATGAATATCGAATCGCCCTTGGCAATGAGAACAAAGAGATTTCACAGGTGATCGTTAAAAACAAAGAAGGGATTTTCATCGTAAGCCCCCAGTTAAAAAAGACGTTTCGTTTTAAAGGGGAATGGGCAGAAAACCAAGGCCATATTTACTTGTATCATTCTGTGATTCATAGAATCCTGGATTCAAAAGATAAACATTATTCTTCGGGAGACGGATATGTGGCCTTTGACATGCCGATGAATCCTGAAAATCCTTTGGTAGCCAGGCAAAAAATCGAATTGGATGCAAAAACGCTTTATCCCAAACAGGTGATTTTGTTAGACCGCAAGGACACTCCGATTGTAACGGTACAGTATGATTCATTCAAAACAGGCGTCAGCTTTGACAAAGACGCATTTGACCCGCAAAAAGCGCTGGCGCTGGCACAGAACAGCGATGTGGCGGTCATGGCTGGTTCCAAGGATTTCGGTGTAGTGGAGCCGGCGTATTTGCCGATCGGAACAAAGAAACTGGCGCAAGATACGGAAACGGATCATACGATCTTGATTCGCTATGCCGGACAACATCCCTTAACATTAGTCGAAGAGCGCCCTGCACCGAAAGAATCCGTATTAACAAGCGGAACCCTATATGATATTTATGGACTGCCGATTATCCTTACAGGAACAAACGATGCCCGGACGATGTATTGGCTGAATCACAATGTCCAATATTCCCTCTCTTCGTCCATGCCGATCGGGGAAATGGAGAAAGTGGCGGCATCAACCATGGCGTCCGTCGGAAAGTAAAGCAGGATAAAAACCGGCATCAAGGATCCGGGGAAAAAAACAGCATGTTACATGGAAGCATCTACAGAAGTTACATGGAAGCATGACAGAGTAAGCTAACCAGCAGCAAAACAGTAGCTGACCAGTTGCAAAGCGTTCGCATTGCAACTGGTTTCCGTTCATGGATTGATATATACTAGATTTCGGAATAAAATTTCTGATCAAGAGAAATGGAAAACCTGGGTTTGTACTATAGCTGAAATTGCAAACAGGTTTTGTTCAAAGCGGATGCCTGCCAAATGAACTTGTTTCGTTTTTTACACATAAAAAGCAGACAGCATTCGTATACTTTGAACGGATGATTAAGGAGATGGCCGGAAGGTGCAAATGCTACGTCCAACTTGGGCAGAAGTGGATTTGGATGCAATATCATGGAATGTACGACAGTTTAAATCATTGGTTGGCGAACACGTAAAAGTGCTTGTTGCAGTAAAAGCGGACGCATATGGCCATGGCGCTGTTCCGGTTGCCCGCACGGCGATTGCTGCCGGCGCGGAGTATTTGGGTGTGGCGACGGTGCAGGAAGGCATGGAGCTTCGAAGCGCGGGAATTGATACGCCGATTTTGATACTCGGTTATGTACCTGTCGAAGCAGCGGATTTGATCGTACAAAACGATTTGAGTCAGGCAGTCTATCAGGCGGAATTAGTGTCCGCATTGGCGAAAGCTGCGGAAGACCAGCGCAAACGAGTCAAAGTGCATATCAAAGTGGATACCGGAATGAGCCGTATCGGGATTATGAACCCAAATGACGTTGTAGAACTGGCGACTCGGATTCTCCAGTCTCCGTATCTGGAGTTGGAGGGTATTTTTTCGCACTTGTCGCGAGCGGATGAAGTGGATAAAACCTATACATTTGCCCAATACGAGCGCTGGCTCCGGTTTATTTCCGCATTGGAGCAAGCGGGCATCAGCATTCCCATTCAGCATATTGCCAATAGTGCCGCTGCGATTGATTTGCCCGAATTCCATTTGCAAATGGTTCGAATCGGCATTGGAGCATACGGATGTTATCCTTCATCAGAAGTGAAACGGGAAAACGTCAAGCTGCGGCAGGCGTTGCATCTCTATTCCAAAATTGTGCGCATTGAACAACTGCCGCCAGAGTATCAAGTCGGTTATGGCGGAACATTTTCTTGTGCCGAAGCAGCAAGGACATGTCGAATCGCCACGGTTCCCATCGGTTATGCAGACGGATATAGCCGTCTCTTGTCAAATCAAGGAACGGTGATTGTTCGCGGACAAAGAGTGCCGGTAGCAGGACGGGTGTCGATGGATCAACTGATGCTGGATGTATCTGAAATTGAGTCGGCACAGGTTGGTGATACCGTTTGTTTGTATGGCCGTATGGGGGACCAATGGATCTCTCTTGATGAAGTGGCAGAAAAAATCGGGACAATTTCATATGAAGTTTCTTGTGCTCTGGGAAAGCGGGTACCTCGTATATATCGTGCACATCCGCCTGAAACGATGGTCTGAAAATGTTCGCAACTGCAACAGGCAAAACATAACAAAAGGATTTTTTGATCTGTTGTCGAATTTTTTCTGGACTGTCAAAAATCCGTTTCCTGTTAAGTCCTCTCTTGGCAAGAGTATGAAAAGTTGGGGACTTTGACATACTGTTGGAAAGATCGGTATAATAACGGGTGGAATGTAGTAGCAGGGTGTGATGTTGGAGGTGCCGTATGTTGTCTGAAACCAAACGGATCATGATTAGCATACCGAATAACCTATTACAGGAGGTAGACGGAATCGTGGAAATGGAACACTCGAATCGCAGTGAACTTATCCGTCAAGCCATGCGTCTGTATCTTACAGAGCGTAAGAAACGCTATATTCGGGAAAGTATGCAAAAAGGCTACCTTGAAATGGCTAAGATTAACTTGAATATTGCATCGGAAGCATTTCTTGCTGAAGAAGAGGCAGACCTCACTTTAGACCGTTTGGTGAGCGGGGTGTAGATGATTGAACGTCAAGCGTGGGGACATTTTTTTCGCTGATTTATCGCCTGTTATCGGTTCTGAACAAGGCGGGTTTCGACCTGTGCTGATTATTCAGAACGATATCGGGAATCGATTTAGTCCAACAGTGGTTGTAGCTGCCATTACTGCCCAAATTCAGAAAGCGAAACTCCCCACACATGTGGAAATTGATGCGAAATCATATGGACTGGATCGGGATTCTGTTATTTTGCTTGAGCAAATTCGGACGATTGATAAGCAACGGTTAACAGATAAAATTACACATCTGGATGAAGAACTCATGACGCGTGTGAATGAAGCGCTGCAAATCAGTCTGGGACTCATAGATTTTTAATAGACGCGTTCAAAAAACGGAATATACTGTCGATGATTGAATCGATTATCGGATGCAAATGATACGGATACCGGGGGGATGACCCCCTTATTTTTTTTGCAAGCCGTTTGTAAGCCGCAATCGTTTATGTATCGTTGAAATCAATCAGACCCCGTCATTTGATTACATATTTTTATCCAGCATGGCAATAGTAAAGAGACATATACCAAGGAGACGAATTTGTATGCACTGGCTGCGAATGGGCTCGGTTATGTTTTTCTTCTGTTTGCTTATGCTATGTTGGGGATCTGCCGCGTTTGCAGCTCCGGTCTTGGAGCCGCCAATACTTAGAATTGCTGTTTTGTCAGACGTTCATGTCATGCACACAACCGACGCTTGGGGTCGGAAAGCTGCGCTAAAATTTGAACAGGCGCTTGCAGACATTGATTCCTATGCCCCCGATATAACAATTATAAATGGAGATATAACAAATGGTGAGCCGACGGATTATCGGATCTTTTGGGACATTGTTCACCGACATAAAACAGGTCGAATATTTGCGTCCATTGGCAACCATGAATATTACCGTGTGCACCACGCAACGCAGTGGACGGATGATGATGCAAAGAAATTGTTCCGAAAAGAATTTGGTCTGAATCGGCTTTACTACGATCAATATATGAAAGGGATCCATATGGTGTTCCTCGGATCGGAAGCATATACGAGCCTGCGGGCACATCATCCCGATGCTGCGTGGATCTCGCCAGAGCAAGTGCGCTGGTTTAAAGCCCAATTGCAGAAACAATCGAAAGCAACCCTTGTTTTTTTGCATCAGCCTCTGCAGGGAACGGTTGATTTTTCTGGTGATACGACTTTACAAGTATTGCAATCCCGGGAACTGAAGCAATTGGCAGAAGCGCATACACCATTGATTTGGTTTTCCGGCCATACGCATGATTCCATTACAGGCGGGGATCAGTCCTGCCTGCAACATGGCGTGCTGTATCTCGGAGGCGGCGGCACGTTTACGATCCATAAGCGCCGTTTGTTTCCTTTCCCGGATGCTGCACGGGAAGGATATGTGTTTGCAAAAGATACGCTTTCAGAAAGCGAGAGTCGGCTTGTGACTGTTTTTAACGATCATGTGATCGTGCAAGTTCGAGACCATATACATAAAGTCTGGCTGCCGGCGTATGAAATACGGTATGATTTAAAAAGCGTTCATTAAGAGTTGAGAAATCCTGCGAAGATCAGCCGACAATTTTGGTATACTGATTACAGAAGAGATGGATCGAATCAGTTTTGGGAAATGAAGCTGCATTCTGCATGATTTTTTGCAAGATTCATGTGGAACATCATACAATGAATATAAGTGTACAAGATTGACAATACGCGTTGTTGAAAAACATGGATGTACGTTGGGGGCGGATCGATGAGTATATTGTATGGGTTATTGGGAATCAGTTTTCTTGTATTTGTCCATGAATTAGGACATTTCTTATTTGCAAAATGGTCGGGAGTGCAAGTGGACGCGTTTGCCGTTGGTTTTGGTCCAGCCATTGTCAAGTTTCGTTTTGGGGAGACTGTGTATCGCCTGAACTGGATTCCCTTGGGCGGATATGTACAGATGGCCGGTGAGTTTGGTGAAGATGGTTCGACCAGTGAGAATCCGCGATTGTTTTATAATCGTCCCATCTATGCCAGAATTGCCGTGATTGTAGCGGGTGTTTTGTTTAATGTGATTGCAGCTGTCCTCATGTTATCTGTGGCATATATCGGATACGGGCAACAGGCGGGTCCTGGACAACCGGCCAACCAGATCGTAATTAACAAAGTATTAGACGGGTCGCCGGCTGCCAAAAGCGGACTGCACAACGGGGATCATGTGGTAAGTATCAATGGACAACCGATTACAAGCTATGACATGTTTACAAATATTCTGCAAAGCAGTCAAAGTGTGCAATTAGGTGTTGAACGTACAAATCAGCATTTGCAGATTTCCGTAACTCCTCAGGGACAAGGAAATCAGAAAAAAATCGGTGTGGAAATTACTGCGATTCAACAGGCGCCTTTCTTTGAAAATATCAAGCAGGCAATGAAACAGACCTGGGGCATGATCGTCATGATCGTATCGGGATTAAAACAAATGATTACCGGTCATGTCTCGATGGCGGATGTCGCCGGTCCGGTGAAGATTATTCAAATTACCGGCCAGGCCTCGCAAGCGGGCTTTCCGAACCTGTTATTCTTCCTGTCCTTGCTTAGCGTCAATCTGGCAGTGTTGAACATATTGCCATTGCCGGCGCTGGATGGAGGACGTTTGGTCGTTTTGCTGATTGAAATGATTCGCGGCGGGAAACGTCTGCGAATGGAAGTAGAAGCAATGATTAACACGATCGGATTTGCAGTTTTAATTCTATTAATGATTCTTGTCACCATCAAGGATGTAGGTTCTGTATTGCGATAACAAAAAAGAAAGCGGCGGGATCCTGCAGCTGTGCATCCTGCCGTTTTTCTTGCTTCCAAGGGGCAATTCCATGCTATACTAGCTGTGAAATGACAGAAAACCAGAACTTCAGATGGAAATGAAGTTATAAAGACCGAAAGAAACCTGTACAGCTCAAAGAGAAAGGAAAAGGGGTGAGAACTGTTTGCAGCAGAAAAAATGTCCGGTTCCACCCATATTGATCATGGCAGTAGGGGTAATTGCCGTTTCTTTTTCTGCCATCTTTATTAAATGGTCAAATGCACCGGCATCGATCTTGGGAATGTATCGATTGTTTTTCACGGTTGTGATCATGTCACCTCTATTAATTCCGCGGATGCAGGAGATTCGTCGATTGTCCCGAAAAGACTGGGGGATATTGACTGTTTCCGGCTTATTTTTAGGTTTGCACTTTCTTTTTTGGATTGGATCCTTAAAGTTTACAACGGTAGCGAGTTCGATGATTCTGACTACACTGGAACCTATTTTTGTGATGGTCGGAGCCTATGTTTTATTTAAGGAGCGGACAAATGTACTTGCTCTTGTCAGTATGCTGATAGCAATGGGAGGAACGGTTTGTATCGCGTGGGGGGATTTTGGCGGAACCGGCCATGCCTTAAAAGGGGATATGTATTCGATCATCGGGACAATAGCCGTATCTGTGTATATGTTGGCAGGGCAAAATTTGCGCAATCGAATGTCATCTTTTGTATACAATATTCTTGTTTTTTTTGTTGCTTCAATCGTGTTCGCCGTGTATAACATATTTGCCGGATACTCTTTTGTGCAATATCCGGGGAAAGAGTGGGGAATCTTTGTTCTGTTGGCGATTGTGCCGACGATATTCGGCCATGCATTATTTAATTGGCTGTTAAAGTATGTGAATGCAACGACGATATCGATGAGCATTCTGGGTGAACCGGTCGGAGCCATTGCCCTCTCCGTGCTATTGCTGAATGATACGGTTACACCCTCCCAATGGATCGGGGGATGCATGGCGATTCTCGGCGTCTGGCTGTTTTTGCGCACGAACCAAGGATCGCACCAACAAACCCCCGCAGCTTCTTTGGATCATGTGATTCACCCAAATTCGTGAAATGCCTGCATTTCTCTAAAGCACCAAGCGGCTGTATTCCTATTCATTTTGGGCTTGATGGCTTTGGGTTGTGAGGGTCTTGAGCAGCAGAGACCAGCCATTGCTCATGAGATAGATGCTCACACCCACGGCAACCAAAGAATCCAGCCGATTAAATCCTGTCAGTGCTACAAATGCGGAACTGACGATCACGCCAATCGATGAAATCATGTCGCCGAGCACATGGAATGTTACGGCCCGAATGTTATCATCATGGTTGCCGTGTGTCAGTCTTTGCAGGATGAGCAAGTTTAGGATGAGACATATCACTGCTACCAGCAATGTCTGTTTGGCAATAATGACTTGCGGATGTACCAAGAGCGGTATGGTTTCCCAAGCGATCATACAACTGGTGGCGATCAACAGAACTGCATTGAATAACGTACAGACGGTTTTTAAAAAGGGGATGCGCGACCCGCTGATAACCGCCAGCCAAGCCAGCAGGACGGCAAATCCATCCAGGAAAATATGGGCGGCGTCTGCAGATAATGCAAGGCTGTGGGTATATTGTCCACCAACATATTCAAAGTATGCCAAAGCACCCGTGATCAAAAAAGCGATAAAGAGCTGGAAACTCATTTGTCTGGTTGTATGCAGATGCATGCCGATCGACTCCTTGTCTTTCCAAAGGCGTACAGGAGAGAGCCTGTCTAATTCATCTTATGAAGCAGATCGAATCGTCATGACTTGGACTGCCACACGTTTCCGCCAGGCTATAAGCGGCTATAGACATCGCGCAACAAATCCAGCGGCGCAAAGCGATCCTGCACCAATTGTTCCACCGTCTTCGATATGGCAAGCAATACATGACGAACATCTTGTTCCGGATATCGCCACGAGCTTTCCTGCCATAAATCAATATCGTCGATCACCAGAGAACGGTTCGTTACGAGTATGGATACATCATAATCGACAAATTGAATGGTCTGCCCGGTCATCCAATAGGGTGTACTAAAATGGATCGATATTTGTTCTTCCGGCGTTCTCGAATACCAGACATTAAAATACTGGTGATTGGGAATATAGGCAAGCCTATGAATGCTTTCTGACAGTTTATGCCCGCTCGCGCTATAAATAGGCGTTCGTTTGGGTGTTTCACAGATCAGAAATGTATCATGATGTATCACAACATCCGTTGCATGTTGCCAGACAATGGTGTTCGGATACTTTTTTTTCGCAATTTGATACATAGAGGAACTCCTCTCCCTTGTTCCATTCATCTTTACTATAAACGATTTCCTGGACGAGGGGAACTCTAATGAACGGAAGGGATTTCAGATGATACGATACCCGGCAGGAACCAAGCCGAAGCGTGTGCAAAGCATTCCCGGCCAACTGGCGTCATCTCGCCCGTATTCCAGTGTCGGGCGTGGTATGACGCTTGAAAAAGATATCAATGAAACAAACCAGTATTACAATGAAACATTGCGGGCACTGGTATTTAAAAAACCTACTCCTGTGAATATCGTGCATGTGGAGTATCCCCAACGTTCCGCAGCAGTGATTCGTGAAGCATATTTTCAAAAAGCTTCCACCGTCGACTATTCCGGAGTATATCAAGGTAAAGCTCTTGAATTTGAAGCAAAGGAAACACGCTCGAAAACGAATTTCCCGCTGGACAATTTCCATGCACATCAAATTGAACATTTGCGCAAAGCGCTGTATCATGGTGCAATCGCGTTTGTTATTGTTCGCTTTACATCATTAGAGAAAACGTATTGGCTGGATGCCTGTCATGTGATCGAGCATTATAGGAAACAGGCGGAAGGCGGTAGAAAGTCGATACCATTGTCTTGTTTCCAAAAGAAAGGATACGAAATTCCGATCAGTTATGGCGCAAGTGTGGATTATCTGCAAGTGATCGATCAGTTGCTATTTTCATCTGAAACTATTGAAACTATTGAAACTGTGATAGAAAATCATAGACATATATAGATGAAGAAAAGGAGATCATTATGGGAATTTTTCGAAACAAGCAGCAAGGCAGAAGCGGGAATTGGCTTCGCTGGATGGCCGGCATCGTCGTTGTATGTATTGTATTGCTGACTGCATGCATTCGCTTGATTACGGAATATGAGTGGCAAGCAAGTGTTCATTATGCAGAGGTATACATTACGCGTATTGCTGCAAGCATAGGAATTGAAGTGATTGGATTTCTTTTGTATGCAGTCGTATTGTTCGGGACGTTTTTTATCATCCGCAGAAACCTCATAAAATCGGGAAATCACGTGTTTGGAAATCCGATTCTCTCGAAGATGTACTGGATCGTAGGGGCACTTTTTACGTTGTTTATCGCGGGGATTGGGGGAGGCAGTCTATCTTCCATCGGTTGGCGGGAAGCATTGCTGTTTTTTGATCATGTGCCATTTGCCGCGAGCGATCCTGTATTTCATAAAAATATCGCCTTCTATGTATTTGAATTGCCGGTTTACGAGATTGTCTTGCATGCATGTATGGTGCTTGTATTTTTAGCGGGAATCATGGCTCCAGCCGCGTATTTTATATTTGCACCGCTGAAGAAAGAAATCCTGATGGATCGTAAAGCGAGAAGGCATGTTGCGGCAATCTGGGCGTTATTTTTAATTTTATGGGGTATCGGTTATTACTTGAATCGTTATGACCTGTTGTACGATGATTCAGGAGTTGTGTATGGCGCCGGATATACGCAAATCCACGTACAATTGCCGTATGATGTAGCTGCAATGGTGATAAGTATCGTGGGAGCGGCATTGTTGTATGCAGGAGTTTTGCGAGGAAAATTAAAATGGGCTGCCACAGGGCCGCTTGCCCTTGTGGCCTTGATGATCGTCGGGGGAATTGTTCAACTTTGGGTGCAGAAAGTGAATGTCGGCGGAAATGAAGTCGCTTATGAGACGCCATACTTGAAACGGAATATTGAAGCGACGCGGGCAGCTTTTGGAATTGATGCAAAGCATGTAGCCGATCAGCAAATGGATCCCACCGGCACAATTACCGGGAAAGAAATTGCCCGGAATGCGGATACGATCAAGAATATCCGAATCAACGATGTGCGGGAAGTCGGCGAAGTATTGAATCAGTTGCAAGGATTGAAGCCGTACTACCATTTTAACGATGTGGATGTAGATCGGTACCAGGGGCAAGAAGTGTATATCAGCGCACGCTCTTTGCAGCCGGAAAAACTGCCGCAGCGGGCACAAACGTGGTTAAATCAAACATTGGTCTATACACATGGATACGGGGCAGTCGTAAGCCCGGTCAACCAAGTGACAGCAGATGGACTGCCGGAATTTTTGGCTAAAGACATGCCTCAAGCGGGTACATTTGGGATTCGCCGACCTGAAATTTATTTTGACGAATCCACCGCAAAACCTGTTATTGTCGATGCAACACTGCCTGAATTTAATTATCCGAACGGCGATACGGATATCACGAGCCGATATTCAGGGAAAGCAGGTATTTCTCTCGGCGGATGGAATCGATTGCTCTTCGCATGGCGGCAGGAAAGTTTGAAACTGCTGACAAGTCCGCAAATTTCCGCCAATAGCAAAATTCTTTTTCATCGCAATATTTATGAGCGGTTGCAGGAAATTGCGCCATTTTTGCAGTTTGATCAGGATGCGTATCTGGTCAAACGGGATAACGGACATCTGGTCTGGATTGTCGATGCATATACGACATCGTCCAGATATCCCTATAGCGAAGGCACTACGTTTAACGGTCAAACGATCAACTATATCAGAAACTCTGTAAAAGCGGTTGTCGATGCGTATGACGGAACGGTGCAATTGTATCGGGTCGATCCCAATGATCCGATCGCTGCCAGTTATGCGAAGATTTTCCCAAACTTGTTTGCAAAGGTGATACCGGATGATATCAAAGCACATTTTCGATATCCGGAACATTTATTCTCCGTACAGGCAAATACACTGTTGACATATCATGTCAATGATCCGCAATCCTTTTACAATCGGGATGATGTCTGGTCTGTAGCAAATGAAGTATTTAATGGAAAGCCCATACCGATTCAACCTCTCTATCAAATGATGAAGCTGCCGCAGCAAAATCAATCGGAGTTTGTCCTTACATTGCCGATCACTCCGCAGCATAAAGACAACTTGGTAGCGTGGATGGTCGCAAGAAACGACGGTGACAATTACGGGAGGCTTGAGCTGTATGAATTTCCGCGGGGGAAGTTAATTTATGGACCTTTGCAGGTGGAAAGCCGAATTGATCAAGAGCCTTCTGTCAGTCAGCAACTGACATTATGGAATCAACAGGGGAGCCATGTCATCCGAGGAAACCTGCTGCCGATATTTATTGACAAAGGGTTGCTCTATGTAGAGCCGATCTATATACAGGCAGATCGGGCCGGCGCATTGCCGCAGGTAAAACGGGTGATTGTGGTATACCAGGATAAAATCGTAATGGAAGATTCCATTGCTGCTGCCTTCGAAAAATTATTCGGTACTGGTCAATCTTCCGGAAATGCAGTTAGCCAAAGGGATTTGGGGCAAGGAAAACCATCGCCTGCGGGACAAAGTCAAACACCAGGTTCAGGAACGGATCAGAAGCAATTGGCAGATCAGGCATAT
Source organism: Fodinisporobacter ferrooxydans (assembly GCF_022818495.1). GTDB lineage: Bacteria > Bacillota > Bacilli > Tumebacillales > MYW30-H2 > Fodinisporobacter > Fodinisporobacter ferrooxydans. The sequence goes on from NZ_CP089291.1 coordinate 1,690,795, forward strand.
CAAATTCTCCAGCAGTACCAGCAAGCAACAGCCAAAGGAGATTTTGAGGCCGCTGGAAAAGCGTTAAAGCAATTGCAAGATGTTTTGAAACAGCTAAAAGGAACGATTCAGTAAACGGATCGAACGTGAACATGATCATGCAAATGGTGGTCGAATTGCCGCGATGGGGAAGTCCTGCGGCGATACGGCCACCGTAATTGTTTGCAGTTTGTTTTGTTCGCACATTGTTTTCCTTCAATTGCCGTTTTGCTCATGCTCCGCTATGTGCAATTCGACTGGCCGCTGCAGCCGCCAAAGCGCCGACGATATCGTCGAGAAATGTATTGATTTTTCCAGTTGATTTATCATTTAATTGATGCAGAATTCCATATTTTAATTTATCGATATATCCGTAATTTGTGAGCCCAATCGTTCCATAAATGTTTAAAATAGAAAGGGCGAGTGTTTCGTCGACTCCATATAACCCTTCATCTACCTCGATAATTTGTTGCAACGGCTGTTCAAGCAAATGTTTCTCCGCTAATATATCCAATTGAATGCCTGTCAGAACAGCCAATTGCACTTCATGTTTTTTTAAAACATGAGTTACATTTTCCAAACAGCGATCAATTGTTAGGCCGGGAACGTAGTCTTTTTGCAGAAATAGCACCAATTCTGCAATATCGCTCAGCTCCACACCGCGGTCTTTGATTGCTTGCTTTGTGATTTCGTGAAGATCGCCATATTTTTGCATCGCCATATCCTCCACCTCACAATAGGATCTTTCTATTATACGTTTCAAAATTGCCTATTGAACCCGTTTTACCGAATTTTATTGCGAAACGTCCAAACTCTCCGTTCTTTCAAATGGCTGAATGCATCTGCTTGTTGCTTTTTTTCACTCTGACTTTTTTCCGGATGAATGAAGATCATGCATAATAAGCCGCCAGCGGCAGCCAGTGCAGCAACGCTGATAAACATAAGGGCTGTGGATAGATCCATCAACCAACTGAAAATCGGCGGTCCAAATGCTACACCCAAGAAACGTACACTGCCGTATAGCGATGTTACAATCCCCCGTTCTTGTGATGACACGGCGCTTGTGATCAGCATATTCAAACAGGGAAGTGCTAAACCGGTGCCAATTCCGCTAATTGCAAGTAAGCCAATACGAATATATGTATTGGAAAAAAAAGCGTTGCAAACCAGGGAACCGCCAAGCAAAAATAAACCTGTGGCAATCAGCCATTTCATCAATACCACGTTCTTTTTGATGACAGCACCAGTAATATAGGAAGTCGTGCACATCGCTCCAAGCGGAATTGCCAAAATCAGTCCTTTTAAAATCCCGTCTATATGATATTGACTTTCCAATACTTCAGAAAGAAAAAACAATACGCCAAATAATGTAAAAAGTGCGATTACGCCACATGCATATGCAGAGAATAGCCAACGGCCTTCCCGCTTCAAGATCTCTTTCACGTTTTTAACGTACGTTCCAAATGGCAGCGGCTCTCGTTTCTGATCCGGTTCTTTTACCAAAAACCATAATGCCAAAGCTGCCGCAACACAAAACACGGGAAATGCAAAAAAAGCGGCATACCATACGATGAAGCCCAATAAGGATCCGATAATTGGGCTGAGAACTTTTCCGAATCCATTTGACGCTTCATTAATCCCCAATATTTTACTCCGGCTGCTTCCTTTAAAAAGATCTCCAATCAAGGCCATCGTAATGGGAGCCGTACCGGCAGCACCAAGTCCTTGAATGACACGCCCGACCATGATCATGAAATACGGATGTTTTAAAAAACCTGCTGCAAAACCGGCGATTAAACCGCCGATGCCATATAAAAAAAGGCTGGGAATAATGATTTTTTTTCTGCCGAATCGATCGGATAAAAAACCGCTCAACGGTATGATAATTCCTGCAGGAACCGAAAAAAGACTAATCACAAGTGATGTTTGAAATTTGCTGACATGCAATGCTTTTTGCATATCCTGCAATACTGGAATTAACATGGAATTTCCAAGTACCATGATCAATGGTATGGAACTTAAAACAATAATCTGCGACCATGGCAAGGATTGTTTTTCAGCGCCAGATGACATGCTTCCACTCCTTAGGCGATCATGTTTACTCTGCGATCATATTTATTCTTAAGATGAGCTGCCGGCAGCAGTCTCATGCATGTTCCGACATTACGAAGTATTGGTCGTATGTGCAAGATATGTCGCGAGTAAATATCCTTTCATAAGGAAATCGTATGGATAGTGGTGTAAAACGTAAGGGGGGCTGAAGATGAAGAAACACGCCGATCAAAACTTTTCACAGCAAAATGCTGATACAAATCAACTTCCATTACAAGAAAAACAGGCACCGTGGCGGAATACACCACTGGACTATTGGAGTACAGATATTGATCCGGCTATTCTGTCCGGGGACCAATGGGTGGATGATCAAAGGGATCCCGGATTCCAGCGCAGGGAAAATCAGGCGCTTGCAGACGGGGATACGTCTATGTTAATGGCCCCGTTCATGCACCCGGTACATGATGTCACATACGGGATTGAAGAGCGGGAATCATAAAGTGAAACCGGCGTGTAAACCGGATTTTCTGTTTACACGCCGGTTTTTTCTGTTTATTTACTGCTGTGGTCACGACCGAATGGACGGCTATTTTTAGATAATTGAATATTTCCGAGAAAAAATGTCAGCAGTACACCCAACCCTACAAATAGCAATCCATATAGATATACGTTGTGCAATGTTTCAACGAGTGCAGTTTTTAAAATCGGCACAGCGGTTTGTTGAATTTCATTTGGCATTTTTGCAAGTGCTTCCGGGCTTAACAGCAAGGAGTACAATCCTTGTGGATTTGTTTGGATCATTGCTTCCAGTTGATTCACCATTCCATGTGCCTGCACAGGCAGTTTTTCTAAAAAAGGCGTTAACTTTACAGTCAATAAACGGGTCGATCCTTCGTTCATCACTGCACCCAAAATCGTCATCCCAAATGTTCCGCCGATCTGACGGAAAAACTGGCTGGATGAAGTCACGACACCAAGTTCAGACTTCGGAAACGATTCTTGCAAAGCCAAAGTAATCGTCGGCATCACAAGCCCTACGCCAAGTCCGAGTACGACCATATGACCCATTGCGACCAATTTTGTCGTGTGCATTCCCATTGTGGACAACAGCCAGAACCCGATACCCATTGTGACCATTCCGATTATAATTTGTGTTCGGACCCCGATTTTCCGCACAATCCGTCCGCCCAAAATGCTTGTAAGGATCATGGACAGCATCATTGGCAACATAATCGTTCCCGAAGCGGAAGCGCTGATCCCAATCACTCCTTGCATAAATAATGGAACGAACATAATGGCGCCAAACATTCCTACAGCCATCAGAAAACCAATTCCACTTAAAAGAGAAAATGTCTTGTTTTTAAACAAATGGAGAGGAAAAATCGGTTCACCGACTTTTGACTCGATCAAGCCGAAACTCGTCAAAAACACTGCGGAGCCAATCAATAACGCAACAATTTGCCAGGAAGACCAGGGATAATTCTTGCCGCCAAATGTAAGTGCAAGCAGCAGGAAGACAACGCCGCCGATCATAGTGAAGATTCCGCCGATATCAATTTTGACGCGTCCGGTGCCGCGCTGGCCTTTTAAGCCGATGGCAATCAGAACGGTCGCAATGATTCCAACAGGAAGGTTAATATAAAATACCCAGCGCCAATTCAATGAATCCACAATCCATCCGCCGACTTGCGGACCGATGATGGAAGCAAGCCCAAAAACCCCTCCGAATACTCCTTGCCATTTGGCGCGCTGCTCACCAGTGAATAGATCGCCAATGATGATCATCGCCATCGGCATCATGATGCCGCCGCCAATCCCTTGCAGTCCACGGAATAGAATCAATTGATTCATCGATTGGGCTGTACCACAAAGGGCAGAGCCAACCATAAAAATCAGCAATCCTGCCACATAGACAGATTTACGTCCAATCATATCGGCCAGTTTTCCGGCGATTGGCACCACTGTGGTGGAAGAAAGCATATAGGCGGTGGTTAGCCATGTCATGACGCCCAAACCGCCAAGCTCCCCGACAATTCGCGGCATGGCCGTTCCCACAATCGTATTGTCCAGTGCAGAAAAAAGCATAGCGACAAGCAGACCGATAATCAAAATGCCGCGATTGGCTCCTTCATGATCGATGCCAATCGTTGCTGTTTGCTGTTGATTCAAAAGAAAACCCTCCTTTACGGTTTCTCGGTTTATTTCTTGATTTCGTGCTCATCCTTGATTGTGATTTGCGCCAGTTTCTCAAAAATGTGCACGAGGTTTTTCATTTCCTCCGGTTCAAGCTGGCCGAGATATTTCTCAATGACTTGTTTCCGTTTCTTTTTTGCCTGAACTAATGTCGCAAGTCCTTCGTCGGAAATTTGAATATAAACGACTCTGCGATCACTATCATCCCGATCACGCAGGACAAAATCATTTTTATACATCCGATCCACCATCGCGGTTATTGCACTTGGTTTCACTCCTATTGCTTCTGAAAGTTCAGTCACGGTACATTTGCCATATGTGTAAAGTCGATGCAATATGAAAAATTGCGGTCCGGTCAAACCGCATTCCGACTCAGAAAGTTCTGGACCGAGCTTTCTCATTGTCGTTACAAAAGCCGTTTGCAGACGTTCAATCAACCGCTCAAAATCCTGTTCATACATTTCCGCCACTCCTGATCGATTTCAAGGTACAAGTCGTTTGTTCTAAAGTAGTTTGTTTCGTTTTATAGAGTGCATTATATTTTTGTATAAAATATTTAACATATTTAAATATATATCAATTGAATGTTTCTGTCAATGAAATTTTGTGCAGAGTTTTAAAAATAGGCTTTGATTACAAAAACCACAAAATGCCCGCATCACTAGTAAAGTGATACGGGCGAGGGAATAGCTATCGGATACAAGGCTAAAGGCTAAATGTCTTATGCAAATTCCATGTGCAAATTTCTCGTTCATGATATTCATGTGTAAGGACGGTTATTCATAGTGTATTTAAATCGCGTTTATGTCAGGTCATTCGGGGTTTGAGGAATGGCTTTCCGATCATTTTTGGATTGCTCGATATGCGCATCAATTGTCCCTTCCCGATACGAATCGTGAATTTGCATATGTGTAAATAACGTAGATTCTTCGTCAAATCCATCGACCGTATTGGTAAAAGAGGGGTAATTGTATACTTCATTTAATACTTGATCTGTTGTTTGCTGCAGAGATTGGCTTTGCTTGCCGGCATTTGCATTGGATTGATTTTGTTTCTGTTTCATTCGGATCACTCCCGGGCGATTTAAGTGTGTTGCATCGTTCTCACATTTAAACTGCCCAAGAAATTCTTATTTTACTCTAAAATGGCTGGAAATGTTATGTCGCAAAAAGATTCGAATCGCAAAAAGAAGCCCAGGAGTCTCCATCAATCGAAGAGAGTGTCCTGAGCTTACTAGATGATGTGATAAAATGAATGTTGCTGCATCATGTGCGATCGGCGAACTTGCAGATAGTTTTAGTGTGCGCTTTGGCCAAGCGCCGCATCGGCAGCTTCCATCGCCATTTCCCCGAGAGTTGGATGTGCATGGATCGACAAAGCGATGTCTTCAAGCACCACATGTGTTTCGATTGCAATGCAGAATTCCGCAATTAAGTTGGAAGCTTCCGCACCCACGATTTGTGCGCCAATGACTCGGCCATCATCTTTGCGGGCAACGATCTTGACGAAACCTTCCGCATCGTTTAATGCCAAAGCACGACCGTTTGCACCATAGGATGTGCGGCCTGTCACAACTTCAATGCCTTGTTCTTTGGCCTGTGTTTCCGTCAAGCCGACGTTTGCAATTTCCGGATCGGAAAATACGACGCTTGGAATGCAAAGATAATCAATTTTGCTTGGCAAGCCGGAAATCGCTTCGGCAGCCACTTTTGCTTCATAGGAAGCTTTGTGTGCCAAAGCCAGTCCTGGTACGATGTCGCCAATTGCGTAGATTCCGGGTACGTTGGTTCTGCACTGGTCGTCCACTTCAATGTAATTCCGTTCATTGAGTTTGACACCGGCGATATCCAATCCAAAATCGTTCGTATTGGGAACTCGTCCGACAGTGACAAGCACATACTCAGCGGTCACTTGCTTCTCTTCTTCGCCAACTTTAAATGTTACAGTCACATCGTTGTCTGTTTGTTCCGCAGACTGGGCGAACGCTGTTGTATGTACTTCAATTCCTGCCTTTTTCAGGCGGCGATCCACCCATTTGGTGATTTCCGAGTCGAATCCCGGAAGAATCGAACCGGCGCCTTCAAGCACCGTAACTTTGGTGCCGAATTTTGCATACATTTGTCCCAACTCGATGCCGATGTACCCGCCGCCGATGACCACCATGCTTTTCGGGATTTCTTGCAAGGACAAAGCTTCTGTCGATGATAAAATTCGTTTGCCGAACGGGAACGCCTTTAATTCGATGGGACGTGAACCTGTTGCAATAATACAATTTTTAAAGCGCAAGCGGTCAGACTCGTACCCTTTATAGACGCGCACTTCATTCGGGCTTACGAATAATGCTTCGCCTTTAATGACTTGTACTTTATTGGCTTTCATCAGTGTGCCGACACCGCCGGTCAATTTTTTAACCACGCCGTCTTTCCACACTTGAACTTTTGAAAAGTCAACGCTGACTTCTTTTGCGCTAATTCCCATTTCATCGGAATGTTTGGCAATTTCATAGCGATGGGCAGCAGAAATCAGCGCTTTTGATGGAATACAGCCACGGTTCAGGCACACGCCGCCAAGTTCATCCTTATCTACGAGCGTTACCGTCTGTCCCAACTGGGCAGCGCGAATGGCTGCCACATAACCTCCGGGACCTGCTCCAATGATTAACGTATCAACATCTGTAGTAAATTCACCTACAACCATCGATTACACCTCCATCAGTAAGACTTCCGGATCTGACAACAGACGCTTGAGATGATTCATAAAATATTGTGCTGTTGCTCCATCGATCAAGCGGTGATCAAAGCTTAACGACAATGCGAGAACAGGTGCAATCGCCAGCTCGCCGTCACGTACAACCGGCTTTTCCGCAATTCGTCCAACTCCAAGAATGGCCACTTCCGGATAGTTGATAATCGGTGTAAAGAACATGCCGCCAGCGGATCCGATATTTGTGATCGTAAACGTGCTGCCTTTCAATTCCGGCAATGTCAGTTTGCCTTCGCGACCGCGTACTGCCAAATCGGAAATTTCTTTTGCAATTGTCAACATGCTTTTGCGATCGGCAGACTTGACGACCGGAACGAGCAATCCTTGATCTGTATCTGTTGCAATTCCAATATGATAATCGTATTTATAGATAATTTCTTCTTTCTCATCGTCAAGAGATGCATTCAATACCGGGAACTCCCGCAGCCCGCTGACAATTGCCTTGACAATAAAAGGCAAATAGGTCAATTTTACACCTTTTTGTTCTGCTGTTGCTTTTTGCTTTTTCCGCAGTTCGACCAATTTGGTGACATCCACTTCATCCATAATCGTAACGTGTGGCGCGGTGTACATGGATTTCGCCATCGCATTGGCGATTGCTTTGCGAATGCCTTTGAGCGGCACGCGTTCTTCAGCGACAACCGTTTGCTGTTGAACGGCTGCAGGTGCCGCATTCGTTTCCGGAGCAGACGCTGTTTGGGCAGTTGGTGCGGCGGCAACTTCGGCAGCTTGCGCTTGTGCCGTGGGTGCACCGCCAGCAGCGCGATCGACATCGTCACGAGTAATGCGATTGTTTCTGCCGGTACCTGTAATCGTTGTTAAGGTCACACCTTTTTCTCGCGCATATTTGCGGACACTTGGCGTTGCCAAAACTTCTGCATTGGTTTCAGGTGCCGCTTGAGCCGTTGCTGCAGCGGCAGGTGCTGCAGTTTTCGCAGCCGTTGCGGTTGCCGTCGCTGTTTGTGCAGGAGTTGCTGCCGCTTGCGCAGATGCTGCCGCATTTCCTGCGCCTTCTACTTCAAACGTGACGATGATATCGCCGACGGTAGCGATGGTTCCTTCTTGAATTTTGATTTCTACGACTTTTCCATTCACAGGGCTTGGAAGTTCTACGAGAATTTTATCTGTTTGCACTTCCACGATGGGTTGATCTTCCGTAACAGCATCACCGCTTTTGACCAACCATTTGGTAATTTCGCCTTCATGAATTCCTTCGCCGATGTCCGGCAACTTAAATTCGAATACTGCCATGTCGTATTGTCCTCCTTTCTGACTCCAATTTAAAAATCGAGTACTTCATTTATTGTTTTTACGATCCGTTCAGGTGTCGGAAGCCACTTGTCTTCAATTTGCGCAAATGCATAGGGAGTATCCGGAGCAGTAACACGCAGTACGGGCGCTTCCAAATGCAAAATCGCTTTTTCATTGATTTGAGCAATCACTTCAGCAGCAACACCGGCAGAACGCTGCGCTTCCTGTACGACAATCGCCCGATTGGTTTTGCGCACAGACGCAAGGATGGTCTCCGTATCGATCGGTTGAATCGTCCGCAAGTCGATCACTTCCACATCCACACCGCGTTCTTTCTTCGCCAGTTCTGCCGCTTTTAATGATGTATGAACCATGGCTCCGTACGTAATAATGGTCAAATGCGCGCCTTCTTTGACAACATTCGCTTTCCCGATAGGCACGGTATATTCGCCTTCCGGCACTTCACCGCGGAAGGAACGATACAATTTCATGTGCTCCAGGAAAAATACCGGGTCATTATCCCGAATGGCGGAAATCAGCAACCCTTTGGCATCGTATGGATTGGATGGTACGACCACTTTTAATCCTGGTGTTTGAGTCAAAAGACCTTCCAATGGGTCAGCATGACATTCCGGAGTTTTCACGCCGCCGCCAAAAGGAGCGCGGAATGTAATCGGGCTTGTATAGCGGCCGCCGGAACGGTAACGCATGCGTGTCGCTTGTGAAGCGATTTGGTCAAATGTTTCAAAAACAAAGCCGATAAACTGAACTTCCGCGATCGGACGAAAGCCTGTCAGTCCAAGACCGACTGCCAAGCCGCCAATCCCTGATTCAGCCAGCGGCGTATCAAATACGCGGTGTTCGCCGAATTCTTTTTGCAAACCATCTGTCGCTCGGAATACACCGCCGTTTTTACCGACGTCTTCACCGAATAATAGTACATTGGGATCACGTGCCAGCTCTATGCGCATCGCATCTGTGATCGCTTGAATCATTGTCATTTGTGCCATGTGACTCACACCCCTTCAAACCAAGCTTTTTGTTCTTTGAGACTTTCGGGCAATGTTTCAAACATCGAATCAATGAGGCCGCTGACCGTCATTGCCGGAGTCTCATCCGCTTGTTTGATTGCTTCTGCAACTGCTTGTTTCGCTTCCTCGATTACTTGTGTTTCATCTTCTTCCGACCATAGCTTCTTGCTTTCGAGGTATTTGCGGAAACGTGTGAGAGGGTCTTTTTGTTCCCACTCGGATTCTTGTTCTTTCGTACGGTATCGAGTCGGGTCATCACCTGCAAGCGTGTGTGGACCGAATCGATATGTAAGACATTCGATTAAAGTGGCTCCTTCACCGTTGCGTCCGCGGTCTGCTGCATCTTTGACCGCTTTATATACAGCGAGTACATCCATGCCATCGACTTGTACGCCGGGGATTCCTGCAGCTACCGCTTTTTGTGCGATCGTTTCCGCTTTTGTCTGCTTTTCCAAAGGAACGGAAATCGCAAATCGATTGTTCTGCACGACAAAGATTGCTGGTGCCTGATATGCGCCGGCAAAGTTCAAACCTTCATAAAAATCCCCTTGGGAAGATCCGCCGTCACCTGTATATGTAATGGCAACGCGCTTTTCATTGCGAAGCTTATAACCTAACGCTACACCCGCAGCTTCGACGATTTGCGCGCCGATAATGATTTGCGGCATTAACACATTGACATCTTGCGGGAGCTGTCCGCCGTGCTGATGACCGCGAGAATATAAGAAGGCTTGGTATAAAGGCATTCCATGCCAGACAAGCTGCGGAATGTCGCGATATCCCGGCAAGATAAAGTCTTCTTTGTTCAAGGCAAATTCACTGCCGATCATCGAAGCTTCCTGACCTGCAACAGGTGCATAAAATCCAAGTCGTCCTTGACGATTGAGGGCAATGGCCCGTTGATCCCAAATTCTCGTGAAAACCATCCGGCGCATCAATTCACGCAGTTGGTCATCACTAAGTGCAGGCATATTGGCTTCATCTATGACCTTTCCATCCGTTGAAAGCACTTGAAGCGGCTGGAATGTTTCATCCACATTGGTATAGATGTAGCCTGTCTGATGTTGTTTTTGATTATTTGGCCCTTTTGTTTGTACAGGCATACAGTTCACCCCGATTCTTTAAATAACACATAAAGTGTGCAACAATATATAGAATTTTATGCTTTTCCTTCGATTTCGTCAAATAATTGTAAGAAAATCGAACCTGATTCGCTTGTATTCAAAAAAATCGGATAATATCGGCATTGACATGTACTATAACACGATATTGCAGCAGTTTCTGTTGTAGAAATGGTGTGTGCAGGCTAGTAAACTCATAAAAAAAAGAATACTATATTTGTATAAAAATTCAGCATATTGCAGCTATTCAAATTATGATGTTGGAGGAATAAAAATGAAAAAAACGATTGGCTTTATCGGCTTAGGCATCATGGGAAAACCTATGTCATTAAACCTCATGAAGGCAGGATATCAATTAACCGTATACGATATAAATAAAGAAGCAGTACAAAAATTAGTCGCTTCAGGAGCTGCTGCTGCTGCATCGCCAAAAGAAGTAGGAGAAAATAGCGATATTATTTTTACAATGCTCCCAAATTCAGGACATGTAAAAGAAGTAGTTTTGGGTGAAAACGGAATTGTAACAGGTGCAAAAGCAGGTGCCGTTATTATTGATATGAGCTCGATCTCACCAGTAGTTTCTAAGGAAATTGCAAAAGAGGCTGCGAAAAAGGGAATTGAAATGCTGGATGCGCCTGTAAGCGGAGGAGAACCGAAAGCGATTGACGGCACCTTGGCGATCATGGCAGGCGGCAAGGAAGAAATTTTTGAAAATGTTAAAGATGTGCTTTTTTGTATGGGAAAAGACGTGACATTGGTGGGCGAAAACGGATGTGGCACGACTGCCAAATTGGCGAACCAAATTATTGTAAATTTAAATATTGCGGCAATGTCAGAAGCACTTGTGTTGGCTGCAAAAGCTGGCATTGATATTCAAAAGATGTATCAGGCCATACGGGGAGGACTTGCAGGAAGTGCTGTGCTGGATGCAAAAGTGCCTTTGATTCTTGAGAGAAATTTCGTAGCTGGCGGAAGAATTGACATCAACCTTAAGGATATAGCCAATGTCATGGAAACCGCACATGAAATCGGTGTTCCGCTGCCGCTATCCAGTCAGCTTTTGGAGATCTTTCATGCATTGAAAGTCGATGGAAAAGCAAGCCATGATCATGGTGGCATCGTACAGTACTATGAAAAACTGGCAAATGTTGAAGTGAAACGTGCAGAGGTGCAAAGATGATAAAGCAAGTTTCATGTGTGCAAATGAACATTCAGGTCCCTTGAAAAATCAAGGGGCCTTTTTTCTGCAATATTTCTTAAAAGGTTGGGAAAGCTACCAAAAGTCGTAATGTACAGGGAGGCTTTACCAATGTCAAATATGCTGAAAAAGCTATTAGGATTCCAACAATCCCATTTTGATATGGTGTATAAACAATTTAAAAACGAAGGTTTCTCGTTGCGACAGGATTCCGGATCTTCCCGACAGGATGCTGATGCTTCTGTTGATGATGCTTCTTCAGAAGGGGAACAAGCGACTGAAGATGACAAAAAGGAGTCCCAAAAGGATTCCCAACAGCATGAGCCTGCTGCTGTCGAGCAAAATCATGCGGGCGGTCCGGTGGAATTGCGCAAGCCGATAAAAATCAAGGATTGGAAAGAACACAAAGGCGAGCCGGAACACAGCACAAAAAAAGAGCAGGATACATCCCAGGATACTTCTGAAAATAAGGATGATCGTACGTATATCGATACAGATCTGAAAACAAATCGTGCCTATCTGGAGAAAAAATTCGGATTACCTGCGAACGCTGATATTATCATCCGTGATTTTACGATTGCTACACATCCGGAAACAAAAGCTTTAGTGGTATACCTGGAAGGATTGTCTGATAAAACGGTCATCAATGATTCAATCCTAAAATCATTGATGCAATTGACTGCGCTCCATCCTACGTCAAATACGGGAGATCGGGCCGAGCTTGTCAAAGAGACGTTGTTGCCCGGCAATCAAGTCATGACATACGAAAAATGGGAGGATGTCATCAAAAATGTGTTGATGGGATCTTCTGCCTTGTTGATCGAAGGCAGCAATAAAGCATTGGTGATCGAGACAAAAGGCTGGCAGCAGAGGTCCGTCAGCGAACCGAATTCAGAAAAAGTCATACGCGGCCCGCATGACTCATTTACGGAAAATTTGCGGACAAATACGGCCCTTATCCGTTTGCGATTGCAGACAAATGCTTTGATTACTGAGATGCTGCAGGTGGGAAAACGTTCCGGAACAACGGTTGCCATTATGTATCTGAAAGGAGTCGTGAATCCAAAACTCGTCAAAGAGGTAAAAAAACGGATCAAAAAATTGGACACCGATATGATTTTAGACAGCGGAATGATTGAACAACTGATCGAAGACAGGCCGGGCAGCATGATTCCGACGCTTTTGTCTACCGAGCGCCCCGATCGGGCGAGTGCATTTATAGCGGAAGGGCATGTTGTCATCATTATCAATAATTCACCGTATGTGTTAATCGCACCTGTTTCCTTATGGGCGATGCTGCATACGGCAGAAGATGCATACTTGCGTTGGCCTTTTGGTACATTTTTACGGATTATACGATTTCTTTCGATGGTTTGCGCCATGTTGCTGCCAGGAATCTATATTGCAGTTACCAATTATCATGCAGAAATGATCCCCACCGAACTTATGATTGCCATTGCAGCATCGCGGGAAAACGTGCCCTTTCCCGTTGTGCTGGAAGTTTTGTTGATGGAGTTTGCAATCGAATTAATTCGCGAAGCCGGAATACGAATTCCTTCTGTTATCGGTCCGACGATTGGCATTGTCGGTGCGTTGATTTTAGGACAAGCAGCCGTTCAGGCAGGCATTGTCAGTCCATTATTGGTGATTGTAGTGGCAGTGACGGCATTGGCATCTTTTACGGTACCCAATTATAATCTTTCCTTCGGTGTACGAATTGTAAGATTTCTGTTTTTGATTGCCGGCGCCATTTACGGATTTTTTGGCATTGGATTGCTGGTGATTGTTGGCATTACATATCTTGCCGGAATCAAATCCTTTGGCGTGCCTGTACTTGCTCCGGTCGCGCCATTTTCCCGATCCCATGATGTTCTTATACGCAAAAAATTATTTGAATTGGAAGAGCGTCCAACTTACATGAGTCCACTCGATAAACGAAAACAAGAACCTTTGCAGCGGCCCTGGAGTTTGCAATCCGAGACCACGGAGGAGCATCAATCGGGCGGCGTAAATTCTGATGAAAGGAGCAAACGGGATGATTCATGAAGGACATATCGGCCACCGGGAAGCGATTGCGGTAGTCTCTTTATATAGCGTTACGAAAATATTTTTAAGTTTTCCGGAGGAAATGGTGAAGCTGGGGGGGACGGCCAGTTGGCAAATTCCACTGCTATCGGGAATCTGGACAGCCATTTTCGTTTTTTTGATTTATCGTTTGTATGTGCGGACAGAAGGTGCATCCATTTTTGAAGTCGCTTATGCGTATGGCGGAAAGTTTTTTGGCGGTTTGTCTTCCTTGATCTATACATTGTTTTTTCTTGCACTGGGGTCGTTGATTCTCCGGGAGTTTACCGAGACTGTCGTCGCTACCGTATTGCCGGGTACACCGGTGTCAGCTGTCGCGATTCCATTTATGCTGGCAATTCTATATATTGCGTATCAAGGATCTGAGATATTTTCCCGGGTTGGATTTATTATTGCACCGATTGTATTTGTGGGGATCGCCATCATTTTTTTATTAAATACCAACTGGATGAATCCGAATTACTTGCTGCCGATTGAAGGATGGGGAATGTCGTCAGTGATTTATAACAGCTTTTTTCGCACCAGCATGTACGGCGAATTGTTTATATTGGTACTGCTCATACCATCCTTTCGAAAAAAACAGGAATTTCGCAAGGTTTGCTTTTGGAGCTTGGGGATTTCCATTGTTGCATTAACACTTACGATCCTATGTTATCTGATGATTTTCTCTTCAGAAGAGGCATCGCGGCTGCCGTTTCCGATGTTTCAAATCTCCCGCATGATTTATTTGGGGAGATTTTTGCAGCGGATCGAATCGATTTTCATTTTTTTATGGGTCAGCAGTGCGGTCATAAAAGTGGGAGTGAGTTTGTGGGGAGCCACATTTTCATTTGCGGAAGGGATCCGGGTGCCATTATACAAACCGCTTTTGTTTCCGATGGCAATCCTGATGTATACACTGTCTTTTGTACCTAAAAACTTCCCGGAAGCTGCGAATTGGGATATTTCGATTTTCCGTTTGTGGGGAGGATTGATTCCATTTGGTTTCATCGTGATTCTCTATATGTTGACTCTCGTTCGTAAAGAAAGGGGAAATGGCTGATGGGAAGGAGGAAGTTCGCAAGCTGGTTTCTCAGTGTTGTGATGTTCGTGCAAATTCCCCTTCTATCCGGATGTTGGAGCCGAATGGAACTCGAAGAACAAGCGTTTGTTCCTTCGATTGGTCTGGACAAAGTTCCGGGGGGTGGAATCAGTCTTACTGCACGTATCGCCATTCCATCCGCATTAGGCGGCGGGGTTGGCGGTGGTGGGGGCGGTGGAGATAAGACTTCCAAAATTGTTTCTGTTCAGGCGCGAACGATTGGCGAAGCGATTTCTTTATTAAGCCAAACGGTGGAACGCACGCCTTCTTTCACCCATTGTTCAGCGGTGGTATTTGGCGAATCAATCGCCCGGGAAGGCATTATGAAGTATTTGCGGTCTTTGGTACAATATCGGGAATTTCGGCGGACCATTTTTATTTTTACAGCAAAAGGCAAAGCGGCTGACGCTTTTAAAAATAATAAGCCGGTGATTGAACGATCACCGACACGCTATATAGAAAATATCGTAAAGTCCGCCGATCATACGGGATTGATTTCAACGGTGGCATTGCACGATTTTTTATTGGCGAGTGAGACTCCCCACTCGGATGGATTTACGATGTTGATCGGAAGCAATCAAAAAGTTGAGAAACAGGCCAAAAAGCAGGAAAAACAAGCCGCCAAACAGTCAACGGCACAGTCAAGAGTCCTGCCGGTATTCGGCGACACAAGCAAGAACGCTCCCGATTCTGCCGGATCCATGAAACGAAATGGAGGAAATCCGATTGAATATATCGGAACAGCCCTGTATAAAAAAGGGAAATTTATCACGGAACTGGATGGTAATGAAACCCAACTTCTGAATATGATTCGAGGAGATTTTAAACGGGGAACGATAACGATTATGGATCCGGTGCAGAAAAAGGGCTATGTAACCATTACAACATCGGAAGCACGTCCACCGAAAACAGAAGTGACATTTCGACCCGATAAAATGCACCCGGATATACGGATCAGCATACATCTTGAGGGGGATCTGTTCGGTCAGCAAACCAATACGGATTTTACCAAAGGCCAGAATCGAACAGAACTGCAAAAAGAAGCGATACAAGAATTGGAAAGCCGATTGCGTTTGCTGGTTACAAAATTACGGCATCAGTTTAAAGTCGATCCCATGGGAATCGGGACATCCACACGGAAATTATTTACGAGAAGCCAGGATTTTGACAGCTACGATTGGGCAAAAGCATTTGACCAGGCCAACGTACATTATGATATTTCCTATCAATTGCGAAGAATTGGCGTGCAAGGTACGCCTCCATCAGTAAAAGAAAGGTAGATGGTTTCGTGACTTTGGTGAAATTACTTCTGTATTTTGCAATTCCGGTTTGCATCAGTCTCTATACGATAAATTTTGGACGCTGGCTGCTTTCCAAGGAGAATCGTTATGGCGGCATGTGTACGATCGGATTAGGCATTCTTGCAATTATTCTCCCCATTGTAGTCGTGTGGACAAAACAGATGGAAATGGTAAACCCCTAGAATGTCGGTGGAACAGTTCTTGCGATCGCCGAATAGACTGTCGAGAGTCACGCGAGTGCAAAAATGATTCGGGCGGGAGGAAGTATGCATGCCAGCAATGATCGGTGCTTTTAAAGCCATTAGCGTATCAGCCGGCGGAGTCCTTCAAGTGGGGGACACTGCAGCGATCGTACCCAAAGGCACTTCAAAAACATGTGGAGGTTCAGGCACGTTTAATACGGGGGATTTTATCTTGACGCAAAATATTTTAAATACAACAAATACGATCGATATGGATGCGAGCGATCAAAATATTGCAAGCGGATTGTAAGATATGCAAGCAGAAAATGGGGGATACTGCTTGTACGAATGGCAAACAATTCGATACAATGATAAATAGTCATGCAAACGGAGAATGGCTCAGATCCATTCTCTTTCTGTTTATTGTTGTCACTACATAATTTTCACATATAATTTTTCTGCGTTGCATGCGGTCATTTTATGGGAAAGGGGGAGAAAGAAATGGAATCATCGGCTTTGGAAGTCGTAAACCATACGTTATTTTTGTTTTTTATCGTGTTCTTATGTGGAACAATTGGCGGAAAAATTGCAGAACAGTTAAAATTGCCAGATGTCGTAATCTATCTTTTGATTGGAATCGTAGTGGGACCTGAGGCGGTAAGCTGGGTGGACGTACCGACAAGTTCGATATTGAATCAATTCATCCTTACATTTGGTTCTGCTTTTATTTTGTTTCATGGCGGAACGGTTACGCATTTTCATGTGTTAAAGAAAGTGTGGCGGACAATCGCATTGCTCGCCACCATTGGGGTATTGATCACAGCACTCGTAGTCGCAGGATCGACCACTTGGCTGTTTTCCATTCCGTTTACTTCTGCTCTTCTTTTAGGTGCAATGATTGCTTCGACAGATCCGGCGGCACTGGTGCCGATATTTAAAAAATTTCCTGTCAAACCACAGGTTGCACAAACGGTTATTTCCGAATCGGCATTTAACGATGCGACCGGTTCGATCTTGACAATCGTTCTTTTAGGCATATTGACCGCTTCCAAAGGCGGCGGCGCTTCATTCGGATTTGGATCGACATTGTTGCAATTTCTCCAATTGGCAGGTGGAGGCATTGCAGTAGGAGTCGTATTTGGTTTTGCGGGAGCCATTTTGATCTCAGAGCAAAAGCGTGGCTTACTGACCGACTTTGCCCCTATGGTGTCTGTATTGCTTGTATTAGGCGCATATCTGGGTGCGGAATGGATTCACGCCAGCGGTTTTATGAGCGTATTTTCTGCGGGGCTTATGATTGGCAATCCAGCCACTTTAAAATTGACGATTCTGCCGAGCGTCAATCGGGGAATGCATTATTTTATTGATATAATCAGCTTAAAACTCCGAATGATGATTTTCATACTTTTGGGTGCGCAGATCGACTTTTCACTGCTTGGGCAATACTTCTGGAAGGCTTTGCTCGTCGTCATCGTTTTTATCTGCATCGGGCGTCCGCTCGCCGTGTTGAGCAGTCTTCTCCCGGATCGAAAGGCCGGCTGGAAATGGAATGAGATCGTATTTATGTTTTGGACCCGCGAGACGGGAGTGATTCCGGCTGCTTTGGTCGGAATGGTCAGCGGAATGGGGCTGCCGGATGCAGGCATCTACACATCTGTTGCGCTTGTTGCGATATTAAGTACACTTCTTGTACAAGCCGGAACGACACCCTTTGTTGCAAAGCAGCTGGGATTGCTAAGCAAAGTGCAAAAAGATCCTCAAGTGGCTGAATGAATCGAAGGCAAGAAAACACCCCCTCCATTTGCAGTGGATAGCTGCCAAGTGGAGGGGTTTTATGTTGTTGCACAAAGTCTCATTTGTAAAGATGTAAAGATGCAACGATCAAGAGTATCTTGAGCGTTTCTTTAAGAGGGTGTAAAGGAATACTACGACAACGACCGCAATGGTGATGTATGTAAAGGGATGCATATATTTTGCGATGCCTTCCCAATGTTGGCCAAGCTTATAGCCGACCAATCCTAAAGCATAGCTCCAAGGCAAGGAACCCAATGCGGTGTAAACAATAAACCGTCCAATCGGCATGCGTGCAATTCCTGCCGGCAATGAAATAAAAGTACGAATAAATGGGAGGATTCTGCCGAAAAATACTGCTGTACTTCCATATTTCGCAAACCAAACTTCGGCTGAATGCAAATGCCTTCTGGATAAAAATACGTAAGATCCGAAACGTTCAATGAATGGTCGGCCGCCGATATATCCAACGTAATACGCGACAAGTGATCCGATTACATTGCCGATCGTACCGGCAAGTGTAATGCCAATCAGTGAGAAATGGCCTTTCCATACAAGATACCCGGCAAAAGGCATGATGACTTCGCTCGGCAATGGGATACAGGCACTTTCAATCGCCATGGCAATTACGATACCTGTATACCCCAAGGCATTGATTAAATGCATGACAAATGTTCCTAAAACATGTAATAGCATACTCATTGTATAAATCTCCTTTTGAGAGTTTAATCGTTATCCATTGTAACATGACTTACTGTTACAAACGAGAGGATTCAGGTTTTACTTTAATAGAGATTTATTTGCTGAAAAGAATGGAAGGGCGTGTTGAAGTGAAGAAAATCATTTTTTTAAATGTTATTTTAATTCTCATCATTTTATTGGGCGGAGGTGCATTGGGTTACTATGTTTATCAACAGAATACGTATATCTCTACAGATGACGCACAAGTAGCAGGTGATATCGTACCGGTGAATACACGTGCAGCGGGAAATTTGACAACGTGGAATGTCAAAACAGGAGACAACGTAAAAGCAAATGATTCGATTGGAACGATAACCGCTGCGAATGGACAGCAGACGGTGCAAGCTCCGATTGACGGAACGATTATTAAAAACAATGTCATAGTCAATCAACCGGTAAGTTTGGGACAATCATTAGCAATGGAAACAAATTTAAATAAATTGTATGTAACGGCGAATATTGAAGAAACATATTTAAATGATCTGAAGAACGGGCAAGCCGTTGATGTGTGGGTCGATGCGTTTCCGGATGTGAAGCTTCAGGGTACGATTGCCCAAATCGGCTTGGCGACGAATTCTTCCTTTTCTTTATTGCCTACAAGCAGTACCAGTGGTACATATACAAAAGTGATGCAAAGGATTCCAATAAAGATTGTACTCTCCGGTTACGGAGGCAAACCTTTGGCGCCCGGAATGAGTGCAACGGTACAAATACATAGATAAAAGAGGATGATCGATTCGTGAAACATGTAATATTGACAAACGTAATTATCATACTTGTGGTATTGGCAGCCGTGGCAGGCGGTTGGTATTACTACAATCAATCGGCCAATTATGTGACGACAGACAATGCACAAATAACGGGCAGGATGGTTGCCGTTACATCTTCAGCGCCGGGAAAACTGGTAACTTGGAATGGGACGGTAGGGCAAACGGTCACCGCGAATCAGGTGATCGGCAATGAAGATGTACAGGGGCCGCTGGGGGATGTGAAAACGCCGATCGCAGGGACAGTTATACAGTCCAATGCGAGTCAGGGTGAAGTTGTCATACCAGGGATGCCTTTAGCGACGATTGCAGATCTGGGAAATCTATATGTGATTGCAAATATTGATGAAACAAATGTAAATGATGTGAAAATAGGCAAAACGGTCGATGTAACGGTTGACGCGTTTCCAGGCACGCTGACCGGAACGGTGAATCAAATCGGCATGGCGACACAGTCGACATTTTCTGTTTTGCCGTCAAACAATGCTTCCGGCAATTATACAAAAACGACTCAGCGTATCCCGGTAAAGATTGTCTTGCAGGATTACAATAATAATTTAATTCCTGGTTTGAATTGTTCGGTGCGAATTCATAAATAAGAAACGGAATAAGAAATTAAAGAAATGAAAAAGCCACCTAATCGAACTTGGTGGCTTTTTATGTGGCGTATTTTGGCCTTTTTCATTGTCTGTGCTTTTCTTTGTTTATGTTTTTCATGATCCGTAAAACGCTGTCTCATACTCCCCTTCTAGTCCAAAGCGTAAAACGGCCGTTTGATATTCTTTTTCTAATGCGCGCCGTTTGCTGTACAGTTCGCAAAGCTGTTCTTGCAAATCCTCCAATTCTTGGGCAATATCGTTTGCGTTTCTCATAGCTGCAGCCTCCTTGTTTCGCCATTCTTATTCCTAGGTTGTTCCAGACCAAACGAAAGTATGTGTTTGGATTTTTATACAGAAATCAGCGTGTATGTCAACACGTATGTATCACAGTTATTTGCAAAAGATAAACTGGGGGTGGTAGTCATGGCTACGCAAATGGAGATGCTTCAGCGAATCAAATGCACGGTTGAAAGTTGTTCCTTTAATGACAATCAAGCGTGTTCTGCAAGTTCGATCGAGGTCAATCTTAATCCTGTATTGACAGATCCGAACTCTGAATTTGCCGCAGAGCTTGGTTCTTTCGGCACACAAACGTCGGAAGCGACAATGTGTCGGACGTATAAACCAAAAAACAAGGCGTAACAGGCGTTCCCCATAAAAACCCTTAGAATGCTGATGCATACTAAGGGTTTTTTGTAGTGCAAACCATTGATAAAATTGAAGTTTCACTTTATGTATAACACAGAATTTTATGGTAAAGTAAAGGAAGTCTAAATTTTGACCAGAGTTGGAGGGGAAATCATTGCATCAATTTTGGTTCTACATAGGTTCGTTTCCGATCCGCGCATATAGTACGATATTTGTCTCCGCATTCCTGCTTGGTTTGGGAGTCACGATTTTTTTAGCCAAGGTTGAAGGGAAAAAACATCTTGGCGAGCATTTGATGAATTTGGCTCCTTTGTTATTTTTGGGGGGCATTCTGGGTGCGCGTTTTTGGCAGGTATTTTTCTTCGATTGGTCGTATTACAAAGCCAATCCGGGAGAAATCATAAAAATTTGGCACGGGGGATTATCGATCCAGGGTGGTGTTGTCGGAGCATTACTCGTTGCCCTCGTATATATTTACAAACATAAACTTTCTTTTTGGGAATTGGCGGATTTGGTTGCACCTGGCATGATCCTTGGCCAAAGCATCGGCAGAGATGCCAATTTGATGAATGGAGACGCCTTTGGCGGTCCTACAGGCGGAAATTTCGGAATCCTGTATCCCGAGAATACATTGGCCCGGCAAACGTATGGCGATCAGCCTTTATGGCCTGCAGAAGTTTGGGAAGGCCAGTTGGATGTGATCATCTTTGCATTGTTGTTGGTGATCAAGCAGCGGCGTTTACCGAAGGGATCCATATTCCTCCTCTATAACATTCTATACAATATCGGCCGTTTCTTTTTGGAAATGCTGCGCGGGGACAGCCCGCGGTTCTTGTTTGGCTGGGATGCGGCACAATGGTCGAGTGCAGTCATTATCCTTATTGCACTTGCATTGCTTGTTTATGTAACGCTGCTGGATCGCAAACAGCAAAGGCGAGAGACAGCAGAGCAAGGCAATGGCTAATGTATTTGTAAAAGTAAAAAAACCTTGGCTTCGCGAAAAAGCTTGGCGAAGCCAAGGTTTCTTTATACTATCGGAAAGTATAAATGTTAGATGTTTTGTTCGCTTGCATCCTCTTGCCGGATCATCCAGTACATTCCTAATAAAAGAATTGCGGCGCCGACTTCAAAACTCATTCCGATGTCTTTTGTCACAAAAACTGCTTGCAACACTTGACTGGTTAACGGGTACAACGTGTATAAGACAGCAGCTTTTGACAGATCCATCAATTCAATTCCCCGGTTCCACATATAAAATGCTGCCGCAGTCACCACGATTCCCAAATATAAAAAAGACAAATCGATATGAAAATCATTTAGAATCAACTGCCAAATGGTTAAAAGTTTTCCAAGTTTCCATAACTCGATGATCATTAATGGTGTAATTAACAATGTTGCAATTCCGCAGGCGGACAACGTAAGATACAACGTAGAATACGTTTTTGCTTCTTGTTTGATCAAAACGGCTTGAAACGCCCAAAAAAATGCGGAAATCAATAACCAGCTGTCTGCATACCATGTTGTTGCATTAATGAATGGGAATAATGTCCCATCTTTTAAGATCAGGATTCCTATTCCCGATAATGTGACAAGAACGGAAAAAAGCTTACGAAAGCTGAGTGATTCCCTCTCTACGAAAATTCCTAAGAAAAACATAAAAAGCATGGGAAAACTGCTGAGCAGCAAAGTTGCAGTCGGTTCATTCGCCGGCTTCTGTCCCAGGATTATCCCGCCACTGCTGATAAAATATCCGGTAAATGCAATTCCAAACAGTTTGATCGATGAAAACCGTTCGAATGAAGCGGGGTTTTCCGGTGTCTCTGCAATGGCAATGGTTGCAGGTTCTTTGTTCACAGGATGTTTGGAAAAACTGTGAACCATACCTAGTGTAATCGTTGCAATCAAATATCGAATCCAGATTTGTGTCCAAGGGGGAATCCAGTGCAGCGGATAATATGTTTTGATAAATGTTGAAGATCCGAGCAAAATCGCTGCACTTGCGACAAGCAGCGGACCCATTAATTTTTTCAGATTCCGGCTATATTCCGCATCGTTTTGCCTATCGATTTCTTTTTCGTAGGAATTCATATAAAATCGGCCTTTCCGTCAGCAATGGAATGGGTCATTCATAACGATTATACTTATATTAGCATACGTTTCGCCGGAAATAGACATGGATTGTCAATCCATAGGAAATGGAGCATGGTTATGTTAGAATGACATACGAACACATGTTTTTTGAGGAAGGGGAGAATGGCATGTCACATTTGGAATGGCTTCGATCGATCGTGGATACGGTCAATCAAAAACACCAGAATCAAGCAAACCAATCCCCTGTAAAACATTCGACATTAGGGAAATCGCAGGCTTCTTTCGAACAGGAGCCGGCGCAAGACTCTTTTTCATTTCAGGAAACGGAAGCAACGGATGAATTGGAGCAATTGTATCAAAAAGGTTTAAAAGGCATCAAAGAACCGTCGTTTGTCTTGCGAAATATCAAACTATATGATGCAAAACCCTATTCTTTTTATCATACATATCCTGCATTCGATCAGCTTGATTTGAAGCAATTGCGTTGGTATCTGTATTGGCGGCAGTTGGTGCAACAAGGAATCTATGCGGATACGAAAGAAAGCTACATGTTTTTGTATGCATTTGAATTGCTGAATTTGTCTTTTGAACCAAATCCGGAAAAAGCGATTGCCATGCTCATCGAATTATATGACGCCTATAAAGAGCGCGTCCCTCGCATTGCGGCAACCGTACCTACCTGGATTGGCGATATGCATACAGAATTTGGCGATCCCGCCACAGCAAGTTCCTGGTATGAGCGAACAAAACCGCAACATCTTCAAACGTCCATGTTTGAAGCCTATGAAGAAACAGACATCGTCCCGCCCTTTTCTCTTTGGAAGCCGCTATTAAATGAACAAACGGCATTTTACAAGAAGCATGGGCGAGCTTTGGACGAGTGTGCTGCTTTTCTCATGGAGCCTTTGGATGAATATTTCCGGAAAAAACAAGGAAAATCCTTGTTGCAAGTACTATTGCCGGAAAAATGGGTTGTCGAACAAGCGCGATTTTACGAGTGGGCTGTGATCGAACGCCCTGTACCGTTTCGCAGAAAAGTAACATACGCTCCCCAATATAAGGGCAAGCATTCTTCATTGGAACAGTTGGCAGCTTGTTTGCGATATTTGGAAAACCATTTTCGAAAAGAAGCAAACGTTCGTCCGATCCAAGTGGATGAGACGTATTTGCCGAAGCCTTTACAAGCGGTATTGGATCAAGTATTTCAAGCATATCGGAAATCCCGCCCGCAATCCCGCCAGCTTCCATCGACAAAGCAGAATGTGTTGCCAAAGCAGATGCCCGTGAAAGACATTCACATCGATACGGCAATGATCCAATCCTTGCACGAAGAATCAGATCGGATACGGGATACTATTTTAGCCATGGAGGAGACTTCCGATCAAGAATTGACCGGATTTGAGTCGCCTCATTCCGAGCGACGATTTGATGATGAAAGCTTGCCGGCAACTGCGGCAGGTTCTGCGCCAAGACCGCTGCCAAAGCCAGAGACGGAAACGGTTAAAGAGCTGTCCCGGTTGTTTCAAAACCCCGTCTTCTCCGCAGAGCCGCTATATACTCTGTCGGAATGGATGGAGGAACTGGCTGACAATGAGCGGGAATTGATAAACTGGTGGATCGGCCAGTCTGCGCAAATGTTGAAAGAGTCTGTCGTCCAGGGATTTGTCCGCAGTCAGGGATGGATGCTGCACTCGTTATTGGATGCGATCAATGAAAAAGCATTAGAATGCTTTGGCGATATACTGTTTGAGGTTGACGGAGGCGAAATAGCCTGGAATCCGGAATGTATCCAGGAGCCTTTGTTTGATTGAAAGGGAACGCGAGGGCAGAAAGGAGAATGGAAGTGATACGGAAAAAAGAGTCGGCAGCGATTTTGCAATCGTTAGGTGGCGGGGTGGTTCCACGTACTGGATTGGAACATGTGATCGTCGGCAGGAAACAGGAAATTGAGCAAGTGTTGCAGGAATTGCAAGCCGTTCAGGAAGGTGCCGGCATGATCAAAATGATCATTGGCGATTACGGGACGGGCAAAAGCTTCTTTCTGTCTGTGACCCGGCATATCGCTTTGAAAATGAAGTTTGTTACTTGTGATGCGGACTTTACACCGGAGCGCCGCTTGTATGCGACTGATGGAAAAGCGGTTGCCACCTATTCGGAACTGATGCGCAATATGTCTACAGCGACCCGGCCGGATGGCGGGGCGCTTTCGGCGATTTTGGAAAAATGGATCTCCCAAGTGCAATCACAAGTCGCGGTGGAGAAAGGATTTCTGGATGCGGCAATCGATCATCCGGAGTTTGTGCAAGCGGTTCGATCTGCGATTGTTCAGCAAATCGCGGGTATTGAAGAATTGGTAGGCGGATATGATTTTGCCAAAGTCATCAATGCGTACTTTACAGGGTATATTGACAGTGATTCGGTGCGCATGGGACAAGCCCTGCGTTGGCTGCGCGGCGAATACCATACTAAGACAGAGGCGCGGCAGGATCTTGGCGTGCGCGATATCATTCACGACGGCAATTACTATGAGTACTTAAAAATCATGAGCACGTTTGTAACTGCCATCGGGTACTCAGGATTATTGATTTTATTGGATGAAGCAGTCAACTTGTATAAGATTACACATCCCCAGTCACGGGAAAAAAATTACGAAAAGATTCTATCAATCTATAATGACGGCATGCAAGGCAAAGCAGAACATCTGTATGTACTGATCAGCGGTACTCCCGAGTTTTTGGATAATGAGCGAAAAGGTTTATTTTCCTATCCTGCATTAAAAAGCCGACTTATGGCAAATCGCTTTGAAACGGACGAATATCGGGATTTGAATCAACCGGTGATTCAATTAACGCCATTGCAGATCGAAGAAACGTTCGTATTGCTGCAAAAAATCCGGGCGATTCATGAAGCGCATTACCAATATGACAGCCATGTGAGTGATGAAGAGATCCGGGTGTTTTTACAGGCGTTCTACAGTCGGCCAGGGGCCAAGGAATTTTTGACGCCGCGGGAAATCCTCCGCGATTTTATCGGGGCCATTAATCTATTGCAGCAACATCCGGGCATGGACCGGCAGCAAGTGTTTGCAAGTGTGACAAAAGCAGAGACGAATTCATCATTGTTTGCGAGGTTTCAAGGATAGGCATGGCGAGCAATTTTGAACTGTTGTCACCCAGAATGAAAAAAATCATCTATGACATGCGTTGGCAGGCGCTGTTGCCCGTACAGGAACTGGCGATTCCGGCTATTCTGCACACAGACCGGCATGTTACCATCGTTGCCGGCACGGCGTCAGGAAAGACAGAAGCCGCTTTTTTGCCGATTTTGACCATGGTAGAAAAAACAGCGGCAGAGCAATTGAACGTACTCTATATATCTCCGCTGCGATCTTTGATTAATGATCAATTCACACGCATTGAGGCACTTTGTACCCGTACTGACATTCCGGTACATCGTTGGCACGGCGATGTCGGAATGCATCAAAAAAAACAACTGTTGACAGATCCGGCAGGTATTTTGCAAATCACTCCAGAGTCATTGGAAGCAATGTTTGTCAATCGATCCCATTCGTTGCGCCGGATGTTTGAGCATGTTGCTTTTGTTGTGATCGATGAAGTTCACGCGTTTCTGGGACGTGATCGCGGGATACATTTACAAAGCTTGTTGTCCCGGCTCTCCTTTTATACCAGTGTCGATCCGAGGATGATCGCCCTTTCGGCGACAGTGGGGGAGATTCCACGCGTTCAAACATGGATGGATCCTATTCATCCGGAGCAAGTGCATGTGATTGATGTCAAGCAAGAGCGGTCAGACGTTTTGTTCGCACTGGATTATCAGGAAATGTTCGATGGAGCGATTCCCGCTGGGGTTGTCCGCGATATTCGGGAGTTGACAAGAAACATCAGCGCCATGATTTTCTGCAACAGTCGCGCACAAGCTGAAACATTAAGCGGCGAACTCAATGCCTTTGCGTGGAATGAAACCGGTGCACAGCAAAAGGAACCACACTATTTGATTCATCACAGTTCCATTGATCGCAAAGAGCGGGAGTATGTGGAACAAACGATGCGTACATCGCAAACTCCCCGTTCCGTGATCTGTACAAGTTCCCTGGAGCTGGGGATCGATATGGGACAGGTGGACATGGTGATTCAAGTCGATGCGACCTGGAGCGTATCCAGCCTGAAACAGCGCGCAGGACGAAGCGGCAGGCGGAAAGGAAAACGGCGCATGGTGCAAATGTACACATTCGATTCCATGGGATTGCTGCAAGCCGTCGCCGTGACGGAGTTGATGCGTTCCGGGTATGTAGAACCTGCTGACGTATATCCAATTCCTTATGATGTGTTGTTTCATCAGATACTTTCTCTATGTTCCGAAAGAAATGGATTGACAACGAATGAGTTGTTGCACATGCTTCAAAGCCTGGCCCCTTTTCGTGACATTCCGGAACAGGAGATTTTAGAATTGTTGGCGTTTGCGGAAGGCAACGACTTTTTGGAGCGTTTGACAAACGGCCAATGGATTGTGGGTTGGAACGGTGAAACAATCCTGAATTCCCAAGAATTTTATTCGATTTTTAAGACACCGGAAGCGTACCAGGTGATCGCTGACAATCATCCGATTGGTACAGTTGAGAAAAATGGATGGATTGACGTAGGCAGTACGTTGTTGCTGGCCGGCCGTATGTGGCGTATCCTTGAAATCGACGATGTGCAGATGGCGGTTCGCGTCGTTCCATCGAATACAGGAACTCCTCCGCGCTATTCGGGCATGGCGATCAAACGCGGCCACCGGGTCTCCCAAAAAATGTTTGAGATCCTTTTGGAAGATGCACAGTACCCCTACTTAATGCCACAGGCCAAAAATCAACTGGAATGCTTACGAGCGTATTTTGTGGAGAATGGAATCAAGAAACATCATCGTTTGATTCAGAGGCTGGGCGAAAATCGCTATATCTTTCACATGTTTGCCGGCACGGATATTCAGCGGACATTTGTCTGGATGGTACGAGCCTTGGGAGAAAAAGCAAGAATGAATGAATTGGGACATGTGGAATTGATTTTGCGGCGACATTCGATCATGGGATTATTTGCTGCCATTGTCGATAAACACTGGACAGGTGAAGAATTATTGCCGCATACGTTTGACCACGAGCGCTTGCAAACGAAATATTCCGTGTATCTGCCGCAAACATACAAAGATCGGATGCATGTAAGTTCTGAGGTGGATATAACAGGAACTCTTGCGTTCTTAGGCGAAATCATACCGCATGAAATCGAGTAAGAGGAGTTCGGGAAATGAAAAGAAAAAAATCTTTCCGAACTCTTTGAATCCGCTCTGATATATGCAACAATAGACAGAACAGCTATACATGGACGAAAACTTTCAGAGGTGTATCATGAATCGGTTACGAGCTTCCATTGGACCAGGATATCCGAAACGGGTGTTTGCGATTTTAGAATTGGTAAAAGGCAGCCGCATGCGATATGAATATGACAGTAAAAGTGATACGTTTTATCCGGGAAGAAAGTTGATGAATCCATTTCCGGCGAATTACGGATGGATACCGGAGACGCTTTCCAGTGATGGGGAACACTTGGACGTCGTTGTCATTTCAGATCGCCGCCATCGCGTTGGGGATATCATTCAAGTGGATGTTGTGGGGATTTTACTGCGAAAAGATCTCGATCATAAAGTCATCGGCGTGTTGCGGGGAACTCCACACCAGCAAGTCACCAAAATTTCCGAAGATGTGTTGGCACAAGTGCGCAATTGGTATGATTCCATGTTTCGGATTGAAGGGTATGGAGATGCGGATAAAGCGTTTGAACTTATTATTGAAGCACACGAAGCGTATAAAAGAAAATTTAATAAAACGACCCGGTAGAAAATCTTTCCCCGCATCTGTTTATACCGTTTCATTGTCCCAAGCATACAATGTGAGGATAATGAAAGAAGGTGGATGAGAATGCCGTCAGTAGTGGGTGCTTTTAAAGTTGTTTCGAATTCAGGGCAAATCGAAATCGGCGATACATTTGCAATAGCTCCAAAAGCTGCTTCAAAAACATATACCGGGTCAGGCGCAGGGAATACAGGAGATTTTACGTCGACATTCAACTATTGGAACTCGACCAATACGATCGATCCGGACGGAAACGATCAACAAGTGGTGGGGTGGCCCGGAAGTTCATTTCTATGGTAATGCTCAGGCACCTGTTTGAGCCGCTTTGCCTGCTGTTCATATTTAAATACATTTACAAAGCAAAAGAGAACCTTTCCAATGGCAAAGGTTCTCTTTTGGCTCTTTTGGCTATTTAAACACTATTGATAATCTGCAATGGAATCATCTATCTGAATCGGTTTTAACATGCGAATTTGTTTTTGCAAATCTTCCACGATTTTTACTTGCTTCCGCAGTTCTTCGACAGAAACGCTTGGTTGGTTCATATAACGGTACAATTTACTGCGTTCAATCGTCACGTTTTTTCGCAAAAGATCCAATTTATGGATCGTACTCATCATCTATCACCTCAAATTTCACTCACGGCACGTAAATTAATTTGCTTACATGATATCCCTTTCCAATTTTAACGTCAACGCGAGATTTTGTCGGAAAAAATCGATTTTTGTTGTAAGGAAAAAGAAAGGATATGTTCACCGCTGAAAATTCCATTTTGCCTTTCGGTATACATAATAAGCAATAGAAGCTGCTACTATAAGTATAATTACTTTAAATAATAAAGCAAGGAAAAACGATAGTACTACAAACACCAAGATACACAAAATTGCGAATGCGATGAGTTGTATAATTGTTCGTAACATTGTCTGAACACACTCCCAAATGTCCAATCGATATTCATGATGAATCGTATAAGAGGATGTTCAAAAAGTAGCCAAAACTCCACGGCGGATTGCTTTGCCGAATCCCAAAGAGATTTACTCATGTACCAAATACGTACACTCCGTCGACTTTTCGTGTTTCGACTTCGCACTCCTTGTGTCTTACTTAACTACATTTTGAACACGCACTATAAGTGCAACAGATAGTCAAGCTTGTCCAACATACACGCACTTATACATACGGATCGCCGACAAAAAAGTTTCAATATAAGAGGTTGACGTTGCAATCCGTTGTTTAATCAAGTATCATAACATATAGTTCAGAAAAGTCAATGCATAGTTGCATTTGCATATATTCGGTTGTTGCGATGAAAAAAAGATAGTACATATGGTGAACTCTGCAGAGAGCCGATGGTTGGTGCGAATCGGCGAGGAATCCATATGGAATGGGCTTTTGGAGCAAATCGTGTCATCTCTGCGTTAAAGGGATGCAAGTGAGCCGCTGCTTCTATCGGTGCATTGTATGGATGCTACAGAGCCGGCTAATTAGGGTGGCAACACGGGTCTCTCGTCCCTTTGGATGAGGCCCTTTTTTTATTTATAAGCATGCAAGCATACATGGAGTGGAAGGAGATTATCATGAGAATTTTATCCGGTATTCAACCAAGCGGTACACTTACATTAGGAAACTATCTAGGTGCACTGCAAAGGTTTGTCGAATTGCAGCATCAAGCGGAGTGTTTTTTTTGTGTGGTTGATTTGCATGCATGGACGGTTCAGCCGGATCCACAGCAACTGCATGAACGGACTTTGCAACTGGCAGCCATGTATTTGGCCTGTGGTATTGACCCGGATCAAGCGGCATTGTTTGTCCAGTCGCATGTGTCCGCACATGCTGAACTGGGTTGGCTAGTGCAGTGTTTGACATATCTTGGCGAACTTGAACGCATGACGCAGTTTAAAGAAAAGCGCCAGGGAAAGGAATCTGTAGTTGCAGGATTAATGACATATCCCGCGCTGATGGCGGCCGATATTCTGTTATACCAAACAACACATGTGCCCGTTGGGGAAGATCAAAAACAACATTTGGAATTGACCCGGGATATTGCGGAAAGATTCAATAACAGATACGGCCAGACGTTTGTGATTCCAGACCCGTTGATCAGTGATGTCGGTGCACGGATTATGAGTCTTGACGATCCAACCAAAAAAATGAGCAAGTCGAATCCCAACAGCAATAGTTATATCTCTTTGCTTGATTCTCCGGATACCATACTAAACAAATGCAAGCGCGCAGTTACAGATTCAGACAAGGAAATTCGCTATGATTGGGATGCCAAACCGGCAATTTCCAATCTTATAGAAATACATGCATTATGTTCCGGCTTGACCATAGAGGCAGTGGAAGCCCTCTATCAGGGAAAAGGGTATGGAGATTTCAAAAAAGGTGTGGCGGAATCGGTGATAAATCGTCTTCGTCCCATTCAAGAACGGTATGAAAGAATCCAAAAAGAAAATCTCGTACAAGAAGCGTTTC
Source organism: Fodinisporobacter ferrooxydans (assembly GCF_022818495.1). Classification (GTDB taxonomy): domain Bacteria; phylum Bacillota; class Bacilli; order Tumebacillales; family MYW30-H2; genus Fodinisporobacter; species Fodinisporobacter ferrooxydans. The sequence continues at coordinate 1,722,088 of NZ_CP089291.1, forward strand.
GAAAAGGTGCAGAAAAAGCGCGTTTTGTGGCAAATGCAACACTTACAACCGTTCGTGAACGAATGGGACTTGTGCTGCCGTTTTAGCGACGACAAGAAGAGAAGTGGACATGCTCCACTTCTCTTCTTGCTTAACCACTTTTTGTACGAAAATAACAATTTGATACGAAAATAACATTTTCATATCATGTGGTGGCCATAATGCCATGTTGGTTTTGAACAGGCACTTTACGATTTGTTCGTGTAGTTTTGTAAAACTTCTACGGCAAGGCGAGTTTTTAAAAATCGGCTGCGATAAATAAAATACATGGGCATTGACACCAATCCCAGCAGGAATCCTGCCAATGCGATCGTAAAGCCGGCCAGAAAACCGTTGGTGCCTGCAATCAGGCCAAGGATGCAAAACACAATGGAAGCAAGCATGAAAAAGCTGAAAAGACGATAAAGCATTCGATAACGAATCAGACGTTTTTGTTTGTCTTGGTTACTCATTGATTGTTGCTTCATAGCCTTTCGCAATGAAGATTCGATGTTCTCCATCATGAATTTCATCAATCGTTAATGTATCTTTGACTTTTAAATGCTTCGATGTATAGACAGTAATAGAAGAAACAATGTGAACATCCCATTCTTGTTCTTGGCGGGGAATTCCTTCAAGAACTTTTGCAGGCTCTTCAAAAATGCTGGAACCATGTTTGCCGGCCGATTTTACTGTTTTTGGACTTTCGATACGAATGGTGCTCCAACCATAGGATTTCAGTAATTGCAAGGCATTATCGGTAATTATGATTTTCACGTTGTTTCCTCCAACGGTAAAAATTTGTTACACCTATACTATTGTATACTAACATAAATTGTGAAAACGCACACACATATATACATGATTTCACAAATCTATTTTCACCCATTGACAGGCAGTGTCTAAGATATGAAAATGTCTATAAGGCTTGACGGTTTCTTGAAGTCAAATCAGGAAGAGAGAATGTGAAATGCACATTTGGTTATTTTCTTATCTAGCACCGCCACAATTAAATGCGGAGTCGATTCTTGTCGGTAAAATGGTCAGACAATTGACCAAACATATGCAGGTAACACTTTTGACAAGCGGGGACGACCCGGATTTTCGCGTCGACTCGCAATTGGCAGAGTTTATGGGAAATGAAGTCATCCTTCGGCGCTTTATGAACGGATATCCAGATTCAAAAATCGCCCGCAGACTAATGCAGCGTTCGTATATGAATCTATTTGGCGATCCCCAGTGGAGCTGGCGCAAACATGTGAATCATTGGGGCGAGGAACAAATCAAACAGGGTTCGCCGTCATCCAAGCAACTTCCGGATCTTCTGTATAGCCGTTCACAGCCGGGGAGCAGTCACTTGGCTGCACTGCATATGAAACGTCTTTTACATGTTCCATGGGTGGCGCAGTTTAATGATCCATGGGCGCATAATCCCTATCATCCCTTGAAAAAGGGGGATAAAAGGCTTGTATTGGAACAGCAGGTTTGTACACAAGTAGACCATGCCATATTTCCAACGGCAGAGATGAGTGCACTTTATGAATCGTTGTATCCGCGGCTGAAAGGAAAAACATCCGTATTGCCGCATCATTTTGATAAAGAGTTATATGGATCAGCCAAGCGCTTTGGGCGCAAAGAGCCGATTCAAATGGCATATGTAGGGGATTTCTATGGTGCCCGCAGTCCGGAGCCATTATTAAAAGCTCTTGAATTGGCGGAATCCTATGAACCTGACATACAACATAAATTGCAAATCCAGTTTATCGGAAATGCGGAACAAAGGTATCAAGAATTTATTCGGGAATACCAAAAAAAACTTCGCACGACCATTATCCGAAAACCCCAGGTGGAATATTTTGAGAGTTTGCGGATTATAGCAGATGCCCAGATGCTTGTCATGATCGATGCCCCGACAGATGAAAATATCTTTTTGTCGTCAAAGCTGATCGACTATTTGGGAGGTTGCCGCCCTATTTTGGGTATCACATCGAAGAAAGGAACGGCAGCGGAGATCCTGACACGATATGGGTATCCGGTGGCTGTACCCGAGGAACCGGATAAAATCAGCCAAGCATTGATAGAATTAATACAAAGACGGGATGAGTACATGGAGCGGGCGCTGCAGCAAAATGTGGGCATGTATTCATCAGAAGCTGTTGCCGGCCAACTGATTGAAGTTTTCCAAGGGCTTCTTTGAATTGTAATAAACAGGGACTTCGTTGAAAGAAACGAAGTCCCTGTTTTAATAAAAAGAAGCATGTTTATTGTGAAGACTCTGCGGTAATTTTCTGAGCATCCTTGATCAAAGACAACTGTGAAGCGACTACCTGCTCATTGTCATTTAAACCGCTCGTAACAAGGGTTTGCGCCCCTTCCTGAGCGTCAATGACAATCTCTTTTCGTTTTGCAATATCATGATCGTCGACATAAACGTACGTTTTCCCATTTTCATGAACAATAGCTGCTGTAGGCACTAATATTCCATGTTTGGATTGGGGAGTGAGCAAACTGACTTCGGTCACCATGCCTTTTTTCAATGCAAGGTCTGGATTAGGGACGGAAACTTCAACCGGGTATCCTTTTCCCAAATCGTCAAGCGGACTGATATGTTTGACGGTTCCTTTAAAATACTGATTCAGCGCCACTGCTTTTACCATGACAGGATCACCGGTCTTCACCTGGTTGATCACGCTGGCCGGAAGGTATACAAGTACTTTTATCGTATCGAGATTTGCCACATCCATAATCGGAGCTCCGGGCAAGTTCGGATTGACGATATCTCCCACTTCAAGATTTTTTACCCCCACAATGCCATTGATGGGAGATTTCACGACTGTGTCTGCCAATTGATCTTCCGCAGCTTGCAAGCTTGCTTGCGCCTGTTTGACAGCCTGCTCGCTTGCCTGGATGCCAGCTTGGCTCTGTGCGATATTGACTTGATTTTGTGCCGTTTCATAGCCGGAAGAAGCATTTTGCAACGCCTGTTGCGCGGATGCAAGGTTGTTTTGCGCCGTTTGCAAGGCTTTTTGGGCATTTTCATAGGCAGCTTGTGCATTGACGTACGCAGTTTCATACTGTTCCAGCTGGGCTTTAGGAATGACGTTTTGCGCATACAATTGTTCATAACGGCTTTTGTTCGTTGTAGCGTCATCCAATGCCTGCTTTGCAGTGGCGACGCCATTTTGTGCCTGCACAACCGCATTCTGCGCTTGATTTACAGCCGTCTGTGCTTGTATCATACCGCCTTTTGCCTGAACTGCACCGCTAGATGCCTGATTGGCTGCAGACTGCTGCTGTGTGGCAGCTGTCTGCACGCCTGCTTGTGCCGATGCTACTGCCGCTTGCGCTTGTGCAACCGCATCGCGAATATCCTTGTCATCCAATGTGAATAGTGTATCACCCGCTTTGACACGGGAACCGACAGATACGTTGACAGCAGCTACTTTACCGAAAATTTTCGCCATGATTTGCACTTCCTGTGAAGGTTGTGCAGTTCCGATATATACCGGACCCTGGCTCATCCATCCTTGCGTTACATGTGTCACCCGAACGGCGAGAGGTGTTCCATTTACATGTTCAACAGTCGCTTGCGCCCCACAACCGCTGACGGCAGTTGCACCAGCCAGCAGGGTGCTGAACATAAGCGACAAAGTTACTTTCCGCATTGTATATCTTCCCTTTCTTCTTAAACATTCCTTCTTAAACATTTGAAATGATTGGATCGCTTTATATGATTCGATCGCTTGATAGCATTAACTTGCTGATTGTTTATTCGGCTGTATCGGCATATGCGGTTTGCGTCTTCTGAATAAAAAGGCAATCGGTATTGCCAGAAACAGCGGAATCGACGATAATTCGAAGGCATCCGCAATTCCTCTCGCCAATGATTCCAGTGTAATGATGCCTGTCAATTGGGCCATCGCCGCCGGTGTCGGGAACAGTTGCGCGGCAACAGAATGCAGTGTTACGGTTTCTCTGATTTGCTCTGCATGCAGTTGTGTTTGATCCTGCATAATCATCGTCAAAATCGCAATCCCAAATGATGCGGCAACCTGACGGATCAGGTTGGATTGTGCCGATGCTTTTGCAACTTGATGCGGGTGAACGGCGTTCATCCCGGCTGTTGAAATGGGCATCATGCATAGACCGATTCCGATTCCGCGAACCATCAGGATGTATTTCAACCAATTTTGTGATGTGATAGTAGTCAATTGATGAAGCTGATATGTCATAATGCTTAAAAGGGTCAGTCCGACCAAAGCCAAAGGCATTGCGCCAATTTTATCGAATAACCGGCCGGCGATCGGCATCATGATCGCCATCGCTATTGCTTGCGGCATTAATAAGAGACCGGTATCGATCGTTGACATATCCTGAATGTTTTGCAGATAAATGGGCGTTAAAAAAACCCCGCCGTACATCCCGATCATAATTAAACATCCGGCAAGTACACTTAAGGTAAATTGAATGTTTTTAAATAATGAAAAATCGATAATCGGATCTTCTTTTCCCGTCTCTACATAAAACAGGAGTACTAGGGCAGAAACAGAAATATAGAGCAACGAAACGATTTCGAAGGATGTCCATCCGTCTTTTTGTCCATTGCTAAGGGCATAGAGCAGAGTTCCGGCCGATGTCGCCGATAAGAAAAATCCGGCAAAATCGAATTTTTTTCCTTTTACAATCTCCGTTTCTTTCAAAAGCAACAAGACCATTAAAATTGCAAGCAATGAGACAGGGATGCTGACGATAAAAAGCAGACGCCAGCTATAGTACTGAATCAGATATCCGCTCAATGTCGGTCCGATCGCCGGTGCCACCATTGCGGAAATTCCCCAGATCCCAAGAGCCATTCCGATTTGATGGCGAGGGATAATTTTATAAATAATCGCCATACTTAAAGGCATGATGACACCACCGCCCAAGCCCGCAACAATGCGAAAAAATATCAGCGATGTATCACTCCAGGCGGTTGCGCACAAAGCGGAACCAACCGTAAAAATCGAGAGTGCAATCGTAAAAAACTTCTTGTAACCAAGACGGTCTCCCATATAGCCGCTAATTGGAATAATCACACCGGAAGCCAGCATATATCCCGTAAGCACCCATTGCATTCGGTCTGTCGTGGAACTTAATGTATTGACAAGTTTCGGCAAGGCGACATTGATCAAACTATTATTAAGAATCGCAACAAATGCTCCCAAAATAATGGCAATTAAAGCTAGCCATTGACCTTGCTGCTCTTGCGGAGGCTGAATTGTTGCTGATGTTTCTGCCATTTTCCATCCCCCGCTTACTGGATATGTATTTTCACTTCTACGTTTGTCCCTGGCAGCACAGTCTGACCGGCTGGCAGATCATCGATCGAAATCTCAATCGGTACGCGCTGTGTGACTTTGTTGAAGTTGCCGCTTGTGTTGATGGCCGGCAGCAAAGAAAATGTAGCATCGGATGCTTTATAGATTTTCATGACGCGGCCATGCAGGGTTTCGCCGCCCAGCATGTCGACCGTAATGTCAACAGGCTCACCGAGCTTGACTTTATCGATGTATGTTTCTTCAATATCAGATTCCACATACAACTTTTTCATGTTCATCATCAATGCAACAGGTTGTCCAGGTGATACCATCTCGTTTTCTTTGCTGAACCATTTCACAATGGTTCCGGTAATGGGCGCTCGCAAAAGCGCTTTATTAATCATGCTCGGATCGAGATTGGATGTATCTTGTTCGCCGATCACTTCATTTTGCGTTACATTTTGTCCTTCATGTACATAGATGTGTGTCAATTGTCCGGGTATTTGCGGCATAACACGGTATTCATTGCCGCTGATTCTCGCATCATCCGTTGACACAAAATGCGTGGACTCATACCAAAAATACCCGCCGATGCCAGCGCCCAAGAGGACAATTACTGTGAGTATTGCCGAAAGAATTAGTTTGCGGTTCATTCTTCTTTTTTTCATCCTTTCTGAAATTATATATCGTGAATGCTGAATGTTTGCCATGAATCATTCTTGTATCCTAATATTTTGAATGCGAAATATTATGGCAAAAAAAATTACGGTTGATGCATGCACACCTTTTTCTGAAGCTGATTTGCAAGCAAGTGAAGGGATTTGAGGATCCGCTGAGTTTCCTCTTCCGTAATTCCTTCCAGAAAAGAATCGTAGTAAGAATCTTGTGCAAGGGGAAGTGAAGCAATTAATTGATTCAGCTTATCAGTTCGATGGACCCATACGACGCGCCGATCTTCCCGATCACGTATGCGCGTTACGTAACCGGAACGTTCCAATCTGTCGATAATTCCAGATATCGTACTGTTGGTAAGCCCAACGGTTTTGCTGATGTCCGTGATTTTTTGTTTTTCTTCTTTTAAACAACGGATGACCAGCCACTGCGATACGGTAATCTCATAGTTTGAGAGCTCTCTCGACAAAAGTTCAAAGAATCCTTGATTAATCTGTTTGATCAACAAGCGAATTTGACGGGATGCAGTTGCATTTTCCATTTCCCATTTCAGACCTCCTTTCGAAACAGGGGATTCCAATCATTGATTCTATACTTCACTATTATATGCACGATAAAAAAACTTTACAAGTTTACGAGCTCATCATTCAAGATCGAGAATAAAAGGTCGATATAAGCGCGCAATTGAAAGTCGCCTTGGTTTAGTTGTGCAAGTAATGGGTTCATAATTTTCCGATCCTCCTTTATACTGTTAGAGTACTGATATGAAACAGTATTGTCAGAAATCTATCAATCTATTCATTTTTTGTATACGTTTTGGGAATATTTTTGAAAAATCGAAATTTACTAGTTTCAAAATTAAAATTTCGATTGAAAATAAAAACAACCGCTTCATGATTCATCAGGAAAATGGTGAACAATACTAGTGCGGAACCTTTAGAAGAGGAGTGTCGTCGATGACTAATGTAAACATGCATTCACAACCCCATCCATCTATGATTCGTGACATTACATTGGCTAAGGATGGCCAATTAAAGATTGACTGGGTGGAAAAACACATGCCCATCCTGAATCATGTCCGGAAGATTTTCGAAACAGAAAAGCCGTTTGCAGGAAAACGAATTACGATCTGTCTTCATTTGGAAGCCAAAACAGCGTATTTGGCAAAAGTAGTTCAGGCGGGAGGAGCGGAAGTTGCTGTTGTTGCAAGCAATCCCTTATCGACGCAAGATGATGTAGTTGCAGCTCTCGCAGCGGGCGGAATCCACGCGTATGCCTGGTATGGCGCGACTGATGAAGAATACAAAGCGCATATTCAGATGGCACTGGATTTTGAACCGGATGCGATTATCGATGATGGAGGAGATCTGGTTTCGACATTGCATCAAGAGCGTCCGGAACTTATCGCGAGAATTCTTGGCGGCTGTGAAGAAACAACTACAGGAATTTTACGCTTGCGTTCACTTGAAAAAGAACAAACATTGCAGTTCCCGATGATTGCCGTCAACGACGCGTATTGCAAATACTTATTTGATAATCGATATGGTACAGGTCAATCCGTGTGGGATGGAATTATGCGTACGACGAACCTGGTTGTCGCAGGGAAAACGGCCGTTGTCGTAGGGTATGGCTGGTGCGGCAAGGGTGTCGCCATGCGGGCGAAAGGTTTAGGTGCCAATGTGGTCGTATGCGAGATCGATCCGATTAAAGCTACAGAGGCGATCATGGATGGATTTACTGTATTGCCAATGATACAGGCGGCGCGCATTGGAGATTTTTTTGTTACTGTTACGGGAAACAGAGATTGTATTGCAGAACAGCATTTTGTTGTTATGAAAGATGGCGCCATATTGGCGAATGCGGGCCATTTTGATGTTGAAATCAATAAGGTGGAATTAAAACAATTGGCAACATCCGTGCGGACGGTGCGTAAAAATATTGAAGAATTTACTTTAGAAGATGGACGCTGCATCTATTTGCTGGCGGAAGGGCGTTTGGTAAACTTGGCTGCCGGAGATGGGCATCCTGCTGAAGTCATGGATATGACATTCGCATTGCAGGCATTAGGTCTGGAGTATCTGGTAAAGCAACATGAAGAATTAGACGCGAAAGTATATGCAGTTCCTGCAGAATTGGATCAATTGGTTGCGAAATTGCGACTCCAGTCATGGGGTGTTGAAATTGATGCACTAACTGGGGAGCAACTCGCATACCTTAACAGTTGGAAAGAGTAATTTGTGCATGTAGGAGGTATTGGAATGGACAGACCGTTCATCGGCGTCACTGGCAAAAATTTTCAATATAATACTGAAATACGAGGGGTTTTTGTCGGAGAAGGTTATACCAAAGGAATTTATGCGGCCGGCGGCATGCCTGTCGTCATTCCATATACGGATGAAGAAGAACTTCTTGACAAATGGGTGAACCGATTGGATGGTCTGCTCTTAACCGGTGGAGAAGATGTAGACCCGGCATATTTTCATGAGTCCGCGGTCAATGGATTGGGTGAAGTTTCACCTGATCGGGATCGTTTGGAAGTGTATTTGGCGAGACGCCTGCTTCAATTAAATAAACCGATTTTCGGGATTTGCCGGGGGATTCAAGTGCTTAATGTCATTGCTGGCGGCAGTTTATATCAAGATTTGCCGCGGCAGACCAAAGCGATGCAACACAGCCAGAAAGCCCCTCGCGCACACTTGGCGCACGATGTTGACATTACGTCAGGAAGCAAACTCCATCAATTGCTGGGGACACAGACGATTCGCGTAAATACGTTTCATCATCAAGCGGTAAAACAGGTCGCCCCCGGATTTTTGATCAGTGCGAAGGCGTCAGACGGCATTGTGGAAGGCATAGAGTCTCGAAATCATGCCTTTGTGCTCGGGGTGCAGTGGCATCCGGAAAATTTATGGGAGAAATATGCTGTCTTTCACCGTTTGTTTGCCGGGTTTGTCGAAGCAGCCAAACAATCTTAGGCGGAGGAGTCATCCGGTTTCTTTTTGCGCATGAAACGGATACAAAAGATGGACAAAGGAATTGCGCTGCTCAACGCACCTAACAGGTATGAGATCAATATCGTTATGATCAGGGAAGCGCGTACAGTTCCAAAGCCATAGTCTAAGGAAATCAGTGTATTGTTCATTAACAGAATCCAGAGTAGACAAAGAATGAAAAAGATTAAAGAAAACCACTTGAGTTTTTTCATGATCAAACCTCTTTGCCTAATAGTATTGCCATAGACTGCAACAGATACGTCTATGGCAGTTTGCTTTTTCAAGAGGATGTGCAAAAAGCAGCCAAAACCTTAATCACTTTTTGAACAAGCACTTCATGTAACGATTTTGGGGAGAAATGATTTTAATTTATCAATTGCTTTCTCCGGAAGCGTACCGTTGATTTTCGATCCCATGGACATGGAAAAGCCCGATGGGGCAAATAATCTTGGATAAACCACGAAGCGAAAATGCGAACTTGGCATAGTTCCGTCATGTAAAACAATATTAAACGGATGTTTGGTAAAAAAACGTTCAAATGCAATCATCGCAGCATGAAATACTTCTGCCAATTCTTTTATCGAATGTTTTGGTACAAGAGAAAAGGACATAAAATGTTCGGTCGGCAAGATCCATAGTTCGTACGGATATTGTGATGCATATGGAGCAATCGCTTGAAATTCCGTATTTTTAAAGAGTACACGAAACTTTGCTGTTTGTATTTCATGACAGAGCGGACAAACTCCTTTGGACTGCAGGTAGTGAATAAATCCTTGTTCTTCTTGACGGATCATTGGTGGTATATAATTTAAAGCATATAGTTGGCTGTGCGGATGCGGCTGTGTTCCACCGCTGCCAAATCCGAAGTTTCGGAAATAACTCACATACCGAATATTCGGAAGTTCCTGCAGGGCACGAATACGTTCCTGTATAAATAGCAATAATTGCTCTACGTGAATCTGGCTCATCGTCGAGAATTTGTCGTCATGAAGATCCGATTCGATAATTAATTCTTGTCTCATGGTATCATCAACGACCGGATATTTGTTTACAATTGAATAAATGGAGGAGTTTTCGCTTTCGGCAATGATTTGCAAATGTTTGCGATCACAAAAGGGGCAATTGCCGCTTAAATAACCGTTTTCTTTTCCCGTGTGGTCGACAAACAGGATCTCATCCCCGGTAAGCGGATGAATTCTTTTATGATTCATTAGCGATCACCCCTTCTTAATCTTATATTATATCATGGGAATTCTGGAAATGGGAGGAGAGGAAACATGTTGAACCTCGATACTATCCTGGCGTTGATTCGGCATTTTTTTGTTTCTAACGTTACAAATGTGAATATTCTGGTTTGTGAAGATCAAGTGGATGCACCGGAGCAATTGCTGAATTATTTACAGCAAGTATATGCGGATGTACAGGCAAATGGACGTATAACAGTTTCCCATAAGGATGGGGAAGCGATTGCATTGCAAATGACGAGCGATGAAGGCGTACACCAGTTTCAAATTTCCCGGCAAGATGAAAAATTTTATTTATCAAAAATTGATGCATTTGCCATGAAAGTTACCGGAGAATCGCCCGCTTTATTTATCTATCATCAAGATAAAGTCGGCGTTATTGCTGCAGTTACTGCAAAGCTGTCTGAACGGGATATCAATATAGCGAGGCTTGATGTCCATCGGCGGGGCAAAGGTCAGGATGCGTTGTTAGTAATGGAGTTGGATGTGCCGATCGATCCGGCGGGCCGCCAAGAACTGACACACTTGCAGAATGTAACACATGTAGATTATTATTTGCCTCCGCGAGATTTGCAGCAATTGCCTGGCAGCATTTCTTAATAAACGTGCAAACGTGCGTATTCAAAAAGCTCCAAAAAGCAAGGTGCTTTTTTGTCCCCGGAAATTCGTCTCCAGAGAATGTATTAGACATAAGCCACAATGCAAATGCAAAACAGTGGCGGAGAGGAGGATGGAATCATGATCGCATCTAACATTGATACAACACATCTTGTGATTCGGATAATTGCTGGGACTACTGTAGATGGAAAAGCGATTTACAAGAATCGCACATACAATAATATCAAAGTTTCAGCAACAGATGACGATGTGTATGCGGTTGGACAAGCAATGGCAAGTTTGCAAGCAGATCAGGTGGCTGCAGTTGAACGGATTAATACGAACAAGCTGAGCGACAACAATGCATCCGTCTCTGTATGAATTGCAGCAAAAGGTGAATGACACATTCACAACAATTCTTAAACAGGTATTCGAAAATTGCAAAATGTGAGGAGGAAATCAGGGTGACAAAAACGACGCTGGAACTTATATTCCAGACTGCATCCGGACAAAAGGTGAGAATCCAGATCCCCAATCCCAAACAACCGGTGGATCCTGTGAGTTTGAATGCGGCGCTTGATTTGATCGTTTCGAAAAACTGCTTCGTTTTTAAAAGCGGCGACATTGTAAAAAAAATCGGCGCGCAAATTTCAAGTTCAACCCAAACTCCGGTATCCTTAACGTAAATATGCGGGACATTTTTTGGCGAATAAAGAACGTGATGAGGCTGTCCCAAAAGTCAATTTTGGATTTTTCAGCCCCCATTTTTTTCAAAATATAAAATAAAGAACAAGCCTCCAACCCCACTTTCATTGTGGTTTTGGAGGTTTCTCGTTCTAGTTTTGGGACTGGTTCATTCGGTGTCACCCTTTTGGGACAGCCTCTTTTAGAGGATGTTCAAAAAGTAGTCAAAACTCCCCGGCGGATTGCTTTGCCGAATCCCCAAAAGGCTTACTCATGTACCAAACACGTACACTCCGTCGCCTTTTCGAGCTTCGACTTCGCACTCCTTGTGTCTTACTTAACCACTTTTTGAACACGCACTTTTAAAGTTTTAGAAAGCTTAGGAAATGGTTGTGGTGGAAAGCTGATACATATAAGGAATCGGTCCGTCAACTGTCCATAAATATTTTACTTGATTTGGTAAAAATCTCCCCCAATGTTTGAATAAATCTTCCGCATAATCTCTGGATGCATCAAAGTATTGCTCCCTTACTGCCGTACAGAGAGTAGATTCTTGTGGATAGACGCCACTGATTGCTTGTAATAAATACGAAAAAAATGTGGTTTCAGACCATGCTTTAAAACAAGGATCGAATATTCCAAGCGGTGGCGGAGGCAACTGCGTATAAAAAGTTGATCGAAAAAAGGGCCCTATTACATTTGCACAGGATGGGCCGTATACATAGGTGGCCGGTGTGTCTGCGGCATCAACTTGCAGTTCAGGTTGAATCAATTTTGGCGGATGGTAGGAATGTTTCTGGTTAAGGGATTTGCTTTCTCTTCGCACACGTAATACTCCCCATTTGCATATTGGAAAACAATCTTGCCCAGTTGCCTTACCATATGCAGATGAACGGGGAGTTTGTTACGGCGATTCTCGTATGAGTTCTATGATTTTGTTCAAAAGTTCATCGGGTGTAGCACCTTCAATTATCTCGGTATCATTAATGAGTACAAAGGGCGTATGATAACAATTGTGACAGTTTCCAAGGCAACTCCATTGTGTGAAATGGATATTTGGGAACATCTCTTGCAGTTGGGACAAAACAGAAGATGTTCCAACAGTAAAGTTCCCTATGCATACCTCTATTTTTCTGATCAAAAAAATCCCCCATTAAAGCTAAAACAACTTTGAGTTCTTGCGTTTCCAAAAAAAATATCCAGAAATCAGAATCATGATTGCCAACAAGATGAAAAGCAACAGTGATTGAATGGTTTGTGCAATGACTTGCCAGTGTTCTCCGATCCAATAACCGATTCCCACCCATGAAAAACACCAAAGAAAAAAACCGAATAAACTATATATGAAGAATTCGGCCCATTCCATATTCCCAATTCCTGCAATGTAACTGCTGACTGTTCGTACGCCTGGGAGAAAGCGGCCAAGGACTAGTACCAGCATTCCATGTTTTTCTGATAATTTTTGGGCCCGTACAATATAGCTATCTTTAATAAATGCATATCGCCCAAAATTAAAAAGAATTTTCATTCCATAACGTTTTCCCAGAAAGAATGCAATCCATGATCCTAGCCAACACCCGAGGCTTGCGGCTAGGAATACCGTTACGAATTGAAATTTTCCTTGTGCGGCGAGAAACCCGTAAAACCCCATTACAAAATCTCCGGGAAATGGTATCCCGATTCCTTCCGCCAGCATTGAGATCAGTATTCCAAAAGATCCCAGCTCAAATATAATATGAAAAAATGAACTCCAAATGCCGGATTCCAATGGTACCATCCTTTCATCAAGAAATACGAGAGAATCTTTACTATATAGAATAAAGATTCTCCTTGATAAAAGGTATGCGGCCAGGCGCGGAACATGTCTTATCGAATCAAGCCGCCATTATAAGCGCCGCGATAAATCACTTGTTTGTCTATTTCGATCCATTCCCGTCCCTCAAAATCATCGATTGTACCAATTTGCGTACTGCGGTACCGGAAATTTCCGTCCGAATGCTCACTTGGACCACGAAAGCTTGAGTGATCGGACGATGCGAATTGAATAGAAGAGAGAAGAAAACGCAATGTGTGTTGTATATTGACTTCAGGCCTGTCCAAAACATTGCCATTAAACATAAGATTCCAAATGGGTTGATCTTGTTCAAAAACCATCAGCCACCCTGTGTATTGTTGATACCCGTAAGCAGTTAATTGGAATGTGTATGGGTGTATGCTATAAGATTTTTCGTATTTTGTGATTGTGGTATTAGCATGATGCAACCATGCATCTCCGAATACATAGGGTATAGCCAGTTGTATAGATTCTTGCAAACGTGACAGATTCATGAAGATACCACCACCTTCATAATTGTGTATCAATGTAAGAGGAAGTCAGGCTGTTATTCTTAACTATATCATGATTACGTGTGAATTGATAAGAAATCCGGATGAATAATGATGTGTTTTTTAAATCCTTGAGAATTGAGTAAAATTTGTTTGAATTTATCTTAAAATATGTATTGATTTTTGTATATCGTGCATGGTAATATAGCATTCGTCGCCACGATGTGGTTGTGGTTGATTACTGATGATTCGTTGAATTCTTTTTCTCAAATGGTGATTTGCGAAATTTGATATCAAAAAAAGGATTGACATCTCGATTGTGGTTTGATATCATAATCAAGTCGCCTTCGGAAGAAGATGAAGGTGAAGTTCCTTGAAAACTAAACAAGTGCAGGGAGTTATTATGTAACTCCTGTCATTAGTCAGCAATGTTTCTGACAGGGTCAAGTAATGAATAGATAGTTCCGACAACCTTCGGTTGCGGAGTAAATTCACACGAAGTGCTGAAGCATTAAGTGTTCATTTGAGAGTTTGATCCTGGCTCAGGACGAACGCTGGCGGCGTGCCTAATACATGCAAGTCGCGCGGACGATGCAAAGCTTGCTTTGCATCGTTAGCGGCGGACGGGTGAGTAACACGTGGGCAACCTGCCGAATCGTTTGGGATAACACCCGGAAACGGGTGCTAATACCGGATAGTTTCTTCCTTCGCATGAAGGGAGACGAAAAGGTCCGTTCGGACCGCGATTCGATGGGCCCGCGGCGCATTAGCTAGTTGGTGGGGTAACGGCTCACCAAGGCGACGATGCGTAGCCGACCTGAGAGGGTGACCGGCCACACTGGGACTGAGACACGGCCCAGACTCCTACGGGAGGCAGCAGTAGGGAATCTTCCGCAATGGGCGCAAGCCTGACGGAGCAACGCCGCGTGAGTGATGAAGGCCTTCGGGTTGTAAAACTCTGTCTTCGGAGACGAACCCGTACGGGAGGAAATGCCCGTGCGTTGACGGTATCCGAGGAGGAAGCCCCGGCTAACTACGTGCCAGCAGCCGCGGTAATACGTAGGGGGCAAGCGTTGTCCGGAATCACTGGGCGTAAAGCGCGCGCAGGCGGCATTTCACGTCTGGGGTGAAAGTCCAGAGCTCAACTCTGGGATGGCCTTGGAAACGGGAGTGCTTGAGCGTCGGAGAGGTAAGGGGAATTCCACGTGTAGCGGTGAAATGCGTAGAGATGTGGAGGAACACCAGTGGCGAAGGCGCCTTACTGGCCGATTGCTGACGCTGAGGCGCGAAAGCGTGGGGAGCAAACAGGATTAGATACCCTGGTAGTCCACGCCGTAAACGATGAGTGCTAGGTGTTGGAGGGTACCACCTCCAGTGCCGAAGCTAACGCATTAAGCACTCCGCCTGGGGAGTACGGTCGCAAGACTGAAACTCAAAGGAATTGACGGGGGCCCGCACAAGCAGTGGAGCATGTGGTTTAATTCGAAGCAACGCGAAGAACCTTACCAGGTCTTGACATCCCGCTGACCGGTGTAGCGATACACCTTCCCTTCGGGGCAGCGGTGACAGGTGGTGCATGGTTGTCGTCAGCTCGTGTCGTGAGATGTTGGGTTAAGTCCCGCAACGAGCGCAACCCTTGATCTGTGTTGCCAGCATTCAGTTGGGCACTCACAGGTGACTGCCGGCGACAAGCCGGAGGAAGGCGGGGATGACGTCAAATCATCATGCCCCTTATGACCTGGGCTACACACGTGCTACAATGGGCGGTACAACGGGATGCGAAGCCGCAAGGCGGAGCCAACCCCTGAAAACCGTTCACAGTTCGGATTGCAGGCTGCAACCCGCCTGCATGAAGCCGGAATTGCTAGTAATCGCGGATCAGCATGCCGCGGTGAATCCGTTCCCGGGCCTTGTACACACCGCCCGTCACACCACGAGAGTTGGCAACACCCGAAGTCGGTGGGGTAACCATTTGGGGCCAGCCGCCGAAGGTGGGGTCGATGATTGGGGTGAAGTCGTAACAAGGTAGCCGTATCGGAAGGTGCGGCTGGATCACCTCCTTTCTAAGGATATAAGTCCCTTATGGGGATGCGAAAAAGAATGTTTGTGTTACACGAACATTGCCCTGCACTTGGTTAGTTTTGAGGGAACCTCCCTCAAATGGAAACATCTGATGGTTGCATCGCTGGATGCAGCGTATTAAGATGGATTTCCTGCTTCCGCAAGGAAGCGTGAATATGGAATGGCTTTTTTATGTACTTTGTTCTTGATGTTCTTTGAAAACTGGATAGCGAATTCTATCGTATACAGGATGAATACAATGCGTGGTAACTGCGCAAGCAGTACACAATTTCATCAAATGTTTTACCCGAGCGCTTAACGATTTTTTGGTATGCATGTTTCATGCAGCACCCAACTGCGACTCGCTAGCGGCGAGAAGTGCTAGGAAGAGATTTCGTGAAGAAGTGAGCATAATGGAATTATGTGAACGATGAACGAAAGATCTGACAACGCAATTCGAAGCCGATAGGTAGAGTCGCCTAGGTTAAGTTAGTAAGGGCGCATGGTGGATGCCTAGGTGCCAGGTGCCGATGAAGGACGGAGCGAACGCCGAAACGCCCCGGGGAGCTGTAAGCAAGCGTTGATCCGGGGATCTCCGAATGGGGCAACCCCCTGCGGTTCATACCGCAGGATTCCGATCTGAATCCATAGGGTCGGAAAGGTACACCAGGGGAACTGAAACATCTAAGTACCCTGAGGAAAAGAAAACAACAGTGATTCCCTAAGTAGCGGCGAGCGAACGGGGAATAGCCCAAACCGCACATGCTTGCATGTGCGGGGTTGCGGGGCGTCTCATACGAAGTTATCAATCCATTGGGTAGGAGAACGGCCTGGAACGGCCGATCGCAGAGGGTGACAATCCCGTATCTGAAACCAAATGGACTTCGAGACGAACCCCAAGTACCGCGGGACACGTGAAATCCCGTGGGAATCCGGGAGGACCACCTCCTAAGGCTAAATACACCCTGGCAACCGATAGTGAACCAGTACCGTGAGGGAAAGGTGAAAAGCACCCCGGGAGGGGAGTGAAACAGAACCTGAAACCATGTGCCTACAATCAGTCGGAGGGCCATACCACCCCAAAAAGTATTACTTTTCGGGGACCCCGGTTAGCCTGACGGCGTGCCTTTTGTAGAATGAACCGGCGAGTGATGGTCGCAAGCGAGGTTAAAGCGAGAAGCTGGAGCCGTAGCGAAAGCGCGTCTGAAAAGGGCGGCAGTTTGCGGTCATCGACCCGAAACCGGGTGATCTACCCCTGGTCAGGGTGAAGTTGCGGTAAAACGCAATGGAGGCCCGAACCCACTGACGTTGAAAAGTCAGGGGATGAACTGGGGGTAGGGGAGAAATTCCAATCGAACTCGGAGATAGCTGGTTCTCCCCGAAATAGCTTTAGGGCTAGCGTTGGAGCGAGAGGGATGGAGGTAGAGCACTGATTGGGCTAGGGGCCTGTCCAAGGTTACCGAACTCAGTCAAACTCCGAATGCCGTTTCCTTATCTCCAGCAGTCAGACTACGAGTGCTAAGATCCGTGGTCAAAAGGGAAACAGCCCAGACCATCAGCTAAGGTCCCCAAGTTCCGGTTAAGTGGGAAACGATGTGGCGGTGCACAGACAACCAGGATGTTGGCTTAGAAGCAGCCACCATTGAAAGAGTGCGTAATAGCTCACTGGTCGAGTGACGCTGCGCGGAAAATGTAACGGGGCTAAACCGGACACCGAAGCTATGGATGTGCGCTTTGCGCACGTGGTAGGGGAGCGTTCTCAGCGAGTGGAAGTCAGACCGGAAGGTCTGGTGGATGGCTGAGAAGTGAGAATGCCGGTATAAGTAGCGAAAAGACAGGTGAGAATCCTGTCCACCGAAAGCCTAAGGGTTCCTGGGGAAGGCTCGTCCTCCCAGGGTTAGTCGGGACCTAAGCCGAGGCCGAAAGGCGTAGGCGATGGACAACTGGTGGAAATTCCAGTACCACCGTGTCACCGTTTGAGCAATGGAGTGACGCAGGAGGATAGGGTGAGCGGCCTGTTGGATGGCCGTGCAAGCAGCAAGGCTGGGAGATTGGCAAATCCGTCTTCCATACGGCCAAGCTGTGATGCCGAGCGAAATTGTAGTAGCGAAGTCCCTGATTTCACACTGCCAAGAAAAGCTTCTAGCGAGGGGACCGGTGCCCGTACCGCAAACCGACACAGGTAGGCGAGGAGAGAATCCTCAGGTGCGCGGGAAAACTCTCGTTAAGGAACTCGGCAAAATGGCCCCGTAACTTCGGGAGAAGGGGCGCTCTGGTAGGGTGTTCTTTACGAATGCCTGAGAGAGCCGCAGTGAAAAGGCCCAAGCGACTGTTTAGCAAAAACACAGGTCTCTGCTAAGCCGAAAGGCGATGTATAGGGGCTGACGCCTGCCCGGTGCTGGAAGGTTAAGAGGAGGGGTTATCCCTTGCGGGAGAAGCTCTGAATTGAAGCCCCAGTAAACGGCGGCCGTAACTATAACGGTCCTAAGGTAGCGAAATTCCTTGTCAGGTAAGTTCTGACCCGCACGAATGGCGTAACGACTTGGGCGCTGTCTCAACGAGAGACCCGGTGAAATTGTAGTACCTGTGAAGATGCAGGTTACCCGCGGCTAGACGGAAAGACCCCGTGGAGCTTGACTGTAGCTTGATATGGAAGTTGGGTACTTCATGTACAGGATAGGTGGGAGACTGCGAAGCCAGGGCGCCAGCCTTGGTGGAGTCAATCTTGGGATACCACCCTTGAAGTATCCGGCTTCTAACTCGACGCCCTGAAGCGGGTGTGAGGACAGTGTCAGGTGGGCAGTTTGACTGGGGCGGTCGCCTCCCAAAGGGTAACGGAGGCGCCCAAGGGTTCCCTCAGCGCGGTTGGAAATCGCGCGGCGAGTGCAAAGGCAAAAGGGAGCTTGACTGCGAGACTTACAAGTCGAGCAGGGACGAAAGTCGGGCTTAGTGATCCGGCGGTGCCGAGTGGAAGGGCCGTCGCTCAACGGATAAAAGCTACCCCGGGGATAACAGGCTTATCTCCCCCAAGAGTCCACATCGACGGGGAGGTTTGGCACCTCGATGTCGGCTCATCGCATCCTGGGGCTGAAGTCGGTCCCAAGGGTTGGGCTGTTCGCCCATTAAAGCGGTACGCGAGCTGGGTTCAGAACGTCGTGAGACAGTTCGGTCCCTATCTGCCGCGGGCGCAGGAAATTTGAGAAGTGCTGTCCTTAGTACGAGAGGACCGGGATGGACCGACCGCTGGTGTCTCAGTTGTGGTGCCAACTGCATCGCTGAGTAGCCAAGTCGGGACGGGATAAGCGCTGAAAGCATCTAAGCGCGAAGCCCGCTTCAAGATGAGATTTCCCACTAGGAAGCTAGGTAAGACCCCATGAAGAAGACATGGTTGATAGGTCTGGAGTGTACGTGTGGCGACACATTGAGCTGACAGATACTAATCGGTCGAGGACTTAACCTAAACAAAAAGGTTTACGTGCGCAAAGGATACGATAGCATTCGCATCTGGTTTTGAAAGAACATCTTTCTTTATGATTCGCTAGAAGCGAGAAGTGCAAGGAATGACCGGAGCGAGTGAAGGAGCGTACGGTATTGGTACGTGACTGAAGCGAGTGATGGGAAATGACACAGCAATTCGAAGCTTAGAGTGAATGGAGTCGAATCAGAAGCGAGAAATACAAGGAAGCGCTTGAGTGACGGAAGGAGCGTACGTATTTGGTACGTGACTGACGGAACGAAAGATGCTGACGCAGTAGTTCGAAGCGTTTCAATAAATGATTCGCTAGAAGCGAGAAGTGCAAGGAATGACCGGAGCGAGTGAAGGAGCGTACGGTATTGGTACGTGACTGAAGCGAGTGATGGGAAATGACACAGCAATTCGAAGCTTATAGTAGAATCAGATGTCTGGTGATGATGGCAGAGGGGATACACACGTACCCATCCCGAACACGACCGTTAAGCCCTCTAGCGCCGATGGTACTTGGAGCGCAGGCTCCTGGGAGAGTAGGACGTTGCCAGGCAATAAAAATGGGGGTATAGCTCAGTTGGGAGAGCACCTGCCTTGCAAGCAGGGGGTCAGCGGTTCGAATCCGCTTACCTCCACCATTTACCTAATTCCAGTAATTCTAGGTATAAGATCTTTTTACTACCACAAAATGATATATTCTTGGTCATATTCCTCGATAGCTCAGCGGTAGAGCATCCGGCTGTTAACCGGAGGGTCGCAGGTTCGAATCCTGCTCGGGGAGCCATGTAAGGGCGCTTAGCTCAGCTGGGAGAGCACCTGCCTTACAAGCAGGGGGTCGGCGGTTCGATCCCGTCAGCGCCCACCATAGATGCCAGCGTAGCTCAGCAGGTAGAGCAACTGACTTGTAATCAGTAGGTCGCGGGTTCGATTCCTGTCGCTGGCTCCACGAATTGCTCGAGTGGCGGAATAGGCAGACGCAACAGACTTAAAATCTGTCGGGATGTTGTCTCGTGCCGGTTCGAGTCCGGCTTCGAGCACTGTAGATTTTCGGAGTATAGCGCAGTTTGGTAGCGCGCTTGGCTTGGGACCAAGAGGTCGCGGGTTCAAATCCTGCTACTCCGACCAGTACGAGCCATTAGCTCAGTTGGTAGAGCACCTGACTTTTAATCAGGGTGTCGCTGGTTCGAGTCCAGCATGGCTCACCATAAGGCAACAGATATGGATATTATTAACGTGTGGATTCAGTAGGGCAATTAAATTTTTCTCTATGCAATGCGCGGAAATAGCTCAGTGGTAGAGCATCGCCTTGCCAAGGCGAGGGCCGCGGGTTCGAGTCCCGTTTTCCGCTCCAGTATTTATGGAGAGATGTCCGAGTTTGGTCGAAGGAGCACGATTGGAAATCGTGTAGGCGGCTAAAACCGTCTCGAGGGTTCGAATCCCTCTCTCTCCGCCATTTAAAATATTTTATACTTTTACTGCGGTCGTGGCGGAATCGGCAGACGCGCACGTTTGAGGGGCGTGTGGGCAACCGTATGGGTTCAAGTCCCATCGACCGCACCACTATTCGGATGATAGGGTACCATAGCCAAGTGGTAAGGCAGAGGTCTGCAAAACCTCTATTCCCCAGTTCGAATCTGGGTGGTACCTCCATTTTTTGATTGTATTTCGTGAGAATTATGTGCCCTTAGCTCAGCTGGATAGAGCGTTTGACTACGAATCAAAAGGTCGGGAGTTCGAATCTCTCAGGGCACGCCATATCCGAAATGGCCCCATGGTCAAGCGGTTAAGACACCGCCCTTTCACGGCGGTAACAGGGGTTCGAATCCCCTTGGGGTCATCAACATCGCGGGGTGGAGCAGTTGGTAGCTCGTCGGGCTCATAACCCGAAGGTCGCAGGTTCAAGTCCTGTCCCCGCAACCATAACAGAAATCGGAAGCCGGAGACCAGAGTGTTGCATGTTTTTCTAATCTTCCATGAGTTGCTCTGGCATATGGAATTCCTCCTCTGACAACTGAAAAAATGGAGCTGTGGTGTAGAGGCCTAACATGCCTGCCTGTCACGCAGGAGACCGCGGGTTCGAATCCCGTCAGCTCCGCCAATTTTCCAATAGTATATCGTGGTGGGTGTGGCGAAGTGGTTAACGCACCGGATTGTGGCTCCGGGACTCGTGGGTTCGATTCCCATCACTCACCCCATACATAGAATTAATGGGGATTAGCCAAGCGGTAAGGCAACGGACTTTGACTCCGTCACGCGAAGGTTCGAATCCTTCATCCCCAGCCATATGCGGCTCGGTAGCTCAGTCGGTAGAGCAGAGGACTGAAAATCCTCGTGTCGGCGGTTCGATTCCGTCCCGAGCCACCATATAACAGAGTCCGGAAGCCAGAAACCGGAGACCAGAGTGCTTCTATAGCCCTCTGATCTAAATAAAACACTCTGGCATCTGGTCTCTGGCATCTGATATGGAGGGGTACCAAAGTGGCCAAATGGGGCGGACTGTAAATCCGTTGCGGAAGCTTCGTAGGTTCGAATCCTACCCCCTCCACCATAGAAACGGCTCGATAGCTCAGTTGGTTAGAGCGACGGATTCATAACCCGTAGGTCGGCAGTTCGAATCTGCCTCGAGCCATCATTGCCGGAGTGATGGAATTGGCATACGTGCACGACTCAAAATCGTGATTTTGTGGGTTCGAGTCCCACCTCCGGCACCAATTATGCGGGTGTAGTTCAATGGTAGAACTTCAGCCTTCCAAGCTGATAGCGTGGGTTCGATTCCCATCACCCGCTCCATGTAAATATAGATGGGCCTATAGCTCAGCTGGCTAGAGCGCACGACTGATAATCGTGAGGTCAGTGGTTCGAGTCCACTTAGGCCCACCATATATGTCAATCATGAATGAACTTACTCGATTCGGGTAAGTTTTTTTACATAGTGTGATGATTTTATTGATGAAAAGGGAGATTCCATATGCCTGCAATATTTTGGTCAGTCATGATTGTTTGCGCCATTGCGGTAACGGTAGCGGGGATTGTACTTTTAAAAAAGCAAAAAACATTTGCGGGTATTCTGATTCTGACATTCGGGATTCCGATTTTGACATTTATTACTGTACAATATTTGGCGCATTTGTATCCGTTTGATTAGTCGTTTCGCATTCGATATTGACTTCTTTTAACACCATTTGCGCCCCATTTTTTCATTTCTTTTCGTGCTTTGACTTCGCACTCCTTGTGTCTTACTTAACCACATATTGAACTCGTACATAAAAAGTGTTAGTTAGTGCTTGCGAAATATGCTTATGAAATATTAGTTAGTAAAAATCATGAAATAACATATAAAAAAATTCACTACTTCACAGTATAAGTCAACTTATATACACTAACAAGGAATAGTTCTAAAACTCGTAAAATGATGGAGGAATGTGTATGCTGCAAC
Organism: Fodinisporobacter ferrooxydans; assembly: GCF_022818495.1. Classification (GTDB taxonomy): domain Bacteria; phylum Bacillota; class Bacilli; order Tumebacillales; family MYW30-H2; genus Fodinisporobacter; species Fodinisporobacter ferrooxydans. The sequence goes on from NZ_CP089291.1 coordinate 1,744,881, forward strand.
GACGATTAGGACGCCTGGAATATCCCGGTTCAGTTGTTATGTTTGGCGGTGCAAAACTGGGAGATGTTACACAAGAAGAAGCAAATGAATCCATTCAATTTGCAATCGATCATGGTGTTAATCATTTTGATACTGCTGCAAGTTATGGGGGTTCCGAAGAGCGTATTGGCGCATGTATGACTCCTGCTTTCCGCAATGCAATTTTTTTGGCGACGAAAACCGGGGAACGTACGAAGGAAAAAGCAAAAGACGAAATCTACCGCTCGCTGAAACGGTTGCGAGTGGATTATGTAGATCTTCTTCAACTGCACGCGGTCGGTGACCTCGCAGAACTTGACAAATGCACGGGAAAAGGCGGAGCTTTGGAAGCGGCAATCGAGGCCAAAGAAGAAGGAATCGTGAAATCCATTGGCATCACAGGTCACGGACATCTGGCACCAGCCACCCATTTTGAAGCTTTAAAACGCTTTCCGTTTGATGCGGTTCTGTGTCCGCTGAATTATCGGTTATATTCCATGGATCAATATCGTCAGGATTTTGACAGATTACTTGAGGAAACAAAACGGCAAGATGTGGCCCTTCGGGTTATCAAAGCCATTGCAAAAGGTCCGTGGAATGTCGATCAAGCACGGAATTATGCAACATGGTATCAACCGTTTGATGATCAAACCATTATCGATGCATGTGTCAGCTTTGTCTTGTCATTTGATGGAGTGTGCGGATTTGCCAGTGCGGGAGATATTCATCTATTCCCGAAAATTGTTGACGCAGTATCTCGTTATGGACAACTATCCCAAGAAGAGGTTCATGAAATTTTAAGTCAAGTTCAGGATTATCAATCTCCATTTGGAGCTCCGACATCGATTGCGTAGCCAAATACATTCACGAACGGGTCTATAAGTGTGTGTTCAAAAAGTGGTTAAGTAAGACACAAGGAGTGCGAAGCCGAAGCACGAAAAGGCGACGGAGTGTACGTGTTTGGTACATGAGTAAGCCTTTTTGGGATTCGGCAAAGCAATCCGCCGTGGAGTTTTGACTACTTTTTGAACATCCTCTATAAGAACAGGAATATCACACAGTGTGGAGCAGTATGGAGTGGCCGACCGGAGAAGTCAATAAAAAAGAAAACCACCGGAATTACATAAGTCAGTTCCTTTGTCATCGGTGGTTTTCTTGTTAACATGTAAAAGAATGAATAGTTACCCGTTGCGGTTACTCGTTTTCGTCGATAACTGATCCGTCGAAATGGAGTTGTACAATTGCGTTTGACGGAGCATTTCCAACAGCGAAAACTGTCAGGAAATAGTTGTGTGCACCGTTTGGAACGTTCGTATCTGTGCAAACGAATGTTGTTGTAATGGGAAATGTCCCAACGGCAGTTGCACTGTTTGTATCGGAATATTGACAAACAAGGGTTCCGCCGTTTATAACTCCGATATGGTCGCGCCAAATTGAGAAAGTGGCCGTTGTAAATGTAAATGTTGCAGCGGTCGGTTTAATATTCCATTCGATCGTTGCTTTGAGTTGCACACGGTCATTGGAACGGATTTTTTTTAAATGGATTTGAGCGATTTGTGTTTCAGCTGCGGGAATCGGTGATAGAACATTGGAAGATTCGGTAAATTGATAGTATTTCAGCAAACGTTCGTTGTGCTCATGATTGTTGTGCTCATGATGATGGTGATGGTCACTCATTCTGAATTCCTCCTTTTACTAGATTTCATTATAGTGAATGCAAAAACATCGAATTTTGATATGGATAAAATTACGAAGAGATTCGTATATTTTTGTGCGAAATTGCATCGAAAAGTTGTAAAGAAATAAAAATTGATAGCATCAAAAATGAGGTTCTGCTAATCGCGGAAGCCTCATTTTTGATGCTATATTTCACTTTTACAAAATTTTTCAGGAATATCCATTGTTTTGATTTTCAAGAGTGCCTGTCTTTATTTATTCACCTTCATCAAGAATGAATGCAAATAGGGCCACAGGTCCATGTACACCGATCGTCAAATCGTTTTCGATATCGGAGGACCTGCTTGGACCGGTAATGACATTGATGGAAGACGGCATTGCCCCAGGGCCGGAATTCATCGTCTGAATTTCTTCCAGGACTTCACCCATACGTGTGCGCATTTGGCGCGAACGAATCAAGGCGATATGGACGCTGGGCAAAAGGCTCACGGAACGACCCTTTTCCGGACTGCTCATTAATACGATTGACCCTGTATCTGCAATGGCATAATCGACACCTGTAATTCCGACATCTGCCCGGATAAATGTTGAGATAAGAGATTCGCGAGTCTCGGAAACATCCCATTCCTGACAAGGATACGATTTCAATACATCACGCAATTGAAATACGGCAAGTGTTTGACTGCCCCATGTACCGATTGACTTTGGGGATAATTCTTGCAGAACGGATGTCAACTTGCTTTGCAATGCGTCTAAAGATGCAAAGATTTCCACAACTCCGCCTAATTTTTCAAGCTCTTCTTTAAATTTGTGAAGTTGTTCGGAATGGCTTAGCTGATACGATTTCCAAAAGTCTGGCGCGCCAATAACGGAGCGGACAGGAGGAATCGAAAGAGGTGCCGGTCTTCCGAGCCGATTGGACAGATGTTTTAAGAAGTCTTCCTCTCTCATTTTTTGTTTCCTCCTTCCGATGGATTGGTTTGTGCATGGGTGAGATCTTTTTTTAGTGAAGCAAATCGGTCGCGGAACGGCTGTTGTGCCATGGCAGGTGCATGGCGCTGGTTTGTCCAACCGAATAATGGGCCAAATGTCGATTCAATATATCCATTCCGCTCCAACGGTTTTTGCATAGACCGGGCAGAATTCATGGCCAAGCGATATCTTCCCGGTTTTCCGAAAACAGTTTGAAACCCTTTAAATGCCATTCGTTCCATGAGTTTCGTGCGCCGCTTTTCCACATTTCTTCGCCGCAAGTGAACGAGCATATCATGCAATGGAATCTTCACAGGGCACGCTTCATAACATGCACCGCAAAGGCTGGAAGCATAAGGCAAATCCGACCACTGTTCGCCTTCGTTTAAAAGCGGAGAAAGAACGGCGCCAATTGGCCCTGGATATACAGATCCATATGCGTGACCGCCGATATGCCGATACACAGGGCAAACATTCAAACAGGCACCACAGCGAATGCAGTTTAGCACTTCTTGAAATTCTTCGTCGCCAAGCTGCTTGGATCTCCCGTTATCAAGCAGAATGACATGCAGTTCTTCCGGTCCATCAATCTCTTGCGCCCGGCGAGGCCCATTGATCATGCTCATATATGCAGTGATTTTCTGGCCCGTTGCGCTTCTGGGAAGCAGATTTGCCACGACCTCAAGATCGGAGAATGTTGGCAAAAGGCGCTCCATTCCCATTGTTACGATGTGTGTTTTGGGGAGAGTGCTAACCATTCGCCCGTTGCCTTCATTCGTAAAAAGGACGATGGTGCCGGACTCGGCAATTCCAAAATTACATCCTGTTAAACCGATTTCCGCTTTTTGGAATTTTTCTCGCAATGTTTGTCTGGCAAATGCAACGAGAACTTTCGTATCGGTTGTCAAATTCTCTCCGCCTGCAGCAGTAAACAATTCTTTAATCTGCTGGCGATTTTTATGAATGGCAGGGATGATAATATGGGAAGGAGTTTCACCCGCTAATTGAATAATATATTCGCCAAGATCTGTCTCGACCGCTGCAATGTTTTTTTCTTTTAAATGTGCATTGATGTGAATCTCTTCGGAAACCATCGATTTCGATTTCACGACCAATTTGGCTTCCTTCTTTGCGGCAATGTCAAGGGCAATGGCGACCGCTTCTGCGGCATTTGCGGCAAAATACACAGAACCGCCGGCAGTTCGAATCTGGTCGGCAAATTGCTTTACATAGTAATCGAGATGCGCAATGGTATGTGAGCGGATTTGTTTGCCGCGTTCCCGCCACTCTTCCCAACGACCGAGCTCCTCGGTCGTCTTTAACTTATTGTTTTTTAAGCGGCCGGTTGTAAAACGTACGGCAGCCCGTAAAAAATCATCTTGTAAAGCAAGGTGAGAGCGTTCTTTGATATCTGTTTGGCTATGAGTATGTGCAGTTGTCATCGGGTGATCACCTGCCCTTGCAGCATGCCTTCATACAGCAATTCAATCAGGTGCATGACTCGAACTTGCTTGCCTTGATGCCGCAGACGACCGCCGATATTCATCAGGCAGCCCATGTCAGTACCGACCAGGATTTCGGCGCCCGTTTCCAAAACATGTTCCGCTTTTTCCGTCACCATCGCTTCTGATATTTCATGCATTTTTACGGCAAATGTTCCGCCGAATCCGCAGCAGTCATTTGCTTGCGGCAATTCGATTCGGTTTAAATCTTTCACTTGCTCCAATAGGATCAGCGGTTCATCCTTTATCCCCAATAAGCGGGAAGCATGACAGGAAGGATGATATGTTACGGTATGTGGAAAAACGGCGCCAACATCTTTGACTCCCAATACATTGACAAGAAACTGAGAAAATTCATACGTTTTCTCGACAAGCTGCTGTGCTTTTTTTGCCAATACCGGGTCGTCTTTAAACAATTCCGGATAATAGTGATGAACCATACCGGTACAGGAGCCGGAAGGGGAGATGACATAGTCGGAATGTTCAAAAGCATCCAGCATATTTTTGGCAACCGCGCGGGCTTCATCTACATATCCGCTGTTAAATGCAGGTTGCCCGCAGCATGTTTGATTTTCAGGGAAATCAACATCGACGCCGTATTTGTGCAAAATTCTTACCATCGCTTCACCGACTTGCGGGAAGAAGTTATCGACAAGACATGTGATAAAGAGCGAAGCCTTCACAATCGTCACTTCCTAAGATATAAATTGTTTGTTGAGATACGCAAATAAAGTCGAATCAGTGGCTTTCTACGAAATTCAGGTTTGGCAACGCTTGTTCGATGAGATCCACGATATGAATCGCTTCCATTTCATCTTGCAAACCTGCCCGCTGGATACCCAGACGCATTTGCAGCAGGCAACCAGGATTTGCTGTCACGACATATTTCGCTTTTGTTCCTCTGACATGCTGCATTTTCTTATCGAGAATTTGCATCGACATGGCTTCATTTGTAATATTGTAAATTCCTGCAGAGCCGCAGCAGCGATCGGCTTCCGGCAGTTCCACATATGTGATGCCGGGGATACTTCTCAGCAACTGCCGAGGCTGGTTGAAAATTTTTTGGCCATGCCGGAGATGGCATGAATCCTGGAATGTCACAATCGCATCCAATGACTGCAATGCTGGCAACTGTAATGAAACAAGGATTTCACTAATATCTTTAGATGCTTCGACAAATCGTTTGGCACGGGGTTCCCATTCCGGATCTCCATGGAACCAGTGATCGTATTCTTTCAATGCCGCCCCGCAGCCACCGGCATTATTAACCATTACATCGATGCCGGCTTTTTCAAATGCCTGAATATTTTGCTTGGCCAATGTGAGAGCATCCGCCTTGTTGCCGGCATGTGCATGCAGCGCTCCGCAGCAGGTTTGTTCTGAGAAAAATATGACTTCGCATCCGGCGGCGGCGAGCACGCGGGCCGTTGCCTGATTCGTATGCCAAAATACGGTATCCATCACACAACCCACGAATAGTCCGACTCGAAGCGGTCGTGTCCCGGGCTGATGCTCGTGACTCTCAACAAGTGCAGGTACAGCCGCAGCCACTGCTTCCTGCCGGCTTGGAAAATCGATAATAGGTGAAGTTGCGATCATTTTTTTCAAACGGCTGTTTCGTTCCTTAGGGGAAGCAAATGTACTTAATGTCGCTTCCATTTGGCCCATAGGTCCGAAGTGTTTCAAAAGCCCGGATTTGCGCATAAAGGATTGAAGGCCTGATTTTTGATAGAACCATAACAGATTTCCAATGACGCGCATCCGCTTCGGATGGGGGAACAGCCATTTCATTGGAATTTCCCGGGCGAGCCGGACTTTTCCGGAACGAGGTATGGTTTCTTCAATGATATCTCTGGCGGTCTCGACCAAACGTCCATACTTGACTCCAGATGGACAAGCAGTTTCACAAGCACGGCAGCCGAGGCACAAATACATATTGTGATCGAATTCTTCATCGACGGGAAGCATGCCGTCGGCAACAGCTTTCATCAGAGCGATCCGTCCACGTGGCGATGCGGATTCTTTTCCTGTCTCCCGATAGGTAGGACACGCGGGCAAGCAGTAACCGCAGCGCATACAATTCATGATCTCGTCCATGTCGAATTGATGGATCAAACTGTTTGTATTCTCGCATGCAGGTATTGACAGACCATTTGAGGTTGTATTTGCTTGTTCAAGCGAGTTTGTGTTCCGGATGACTGCATCCGCCATGATTTCCCACCACCACTCTACGTCTCGTTTCTTTTGCAAAAAGTTTTCCAGGGTTCAGGAGATGATCGGGATCAAAAGCTGTCTTGATTCCTTTCATTACATCCATACCGGTCTTTCCTACCCGCAGTTCAAGATAAGGAGCCTTCGCCATGCCGACGCCATGCTCGCCTGTAATGGTCCCACCGAGGTCCAATGCAGCGTAAAAGATTTCTTCAAACGCTTTTTCGACGCGATGGATTTCTTGTTTGTCGCGGACATCTGTCATACATGTGGGATGCAGGTTGCCGTCTCCCGCATGTCCGAATGTGCAAATATGCACACCGTACTTTTGGGCAATTCGGTTGATTTGTTCGACCATCTCAGCCAAGTGCGCGCGTGGGACAGTTGCGTCTTCCAGGATGGTCGTCGGCCGCAAACGGGCTAATGCCGACAAAGAAGCCCGGCGTGCAGTCATAAGTTGGCTGGCTTCAGTTTGATCAGCAGCCAGGCGAACTTCTACGGCGCCTTCTTTTAGGCAAAGTTCCTGGATTTTCGCGCAATCTTGCTCCACGACAGATGCCGGTCCGTCCTGTTCGATTAAAAGCATGGCAGCCATGTCAAGGGGCAGTCCGCAATGTGCATAGTCTTCTACGACACGCATGGTCTCCTGATCGAGAAATTCCAGAGTCGCCGGGATAATCCGGTTGGCGATAATCGATTGAACGCTTCTTGCAGCATCTGTCAGATTGCGGTAATATGCCACCATTGTGCGCTTGCTTTCTGGCAGCGGCAAAAGCTTCGCGGTAATTCCCGTGACGACAGCCAGTGTGCCTTCTGCGCCTACCAACAATTTGGTCAAATCATATCCGGCGACATCTTTTGCGTTCTTCCCGCCTGTACGCAAAATCTCGCCATTTGGCAGGACAGCTTCCAATCCCATAATGTAATCTTTTGTCACACCGTATTTGAGACCGCGCATACCTCCCGAACATTCCGCCACATTGCCGCCGAGTGTGGAAATGCGCATGCTGCCAGGGTCTGGCGGGTAAAAGAGGCCGACACGCTCGACTGCCTGGTGCAGATCGCTCGTGATGAGTCCAGGCTGGAAGGTTGCCGTCAAGTTTTCTTGGTCAATTTCCTGCAGTTGATTCATTCGTGTCAGTACGAGCACCAAACCGCCTTCTATCGGTACTGTGCCTGCACTGAGGTTTGTTCCGGAACCCCGCGGCACGATTTTGATTTTGTAGCGGGAACAAATTTTTAAAATGCCTGCAACCTCTTCCGTATTTGCCGGCATGACCACGCCATCCGGCAGCGATTGATAAAGCGGAGTAGCATCATAGGAATATGCGAGTAAATCATTTGGAGAATCGAAAAACCAATCCGCACCGACAATTGATCGCAATTCTTCCTTGGCGGAATTTGAAATCAAAGGTACTACCTCCAGTCATTATTTTTTATACATCTGTTCAATAATTTCCAAAGCGGTATCGACATTTGATAAATGTGTAACAATCAATTTCTCGGCAGTTACTTCGTCTGTCGCCAGAATGGCATGGTAGATGCCTTTATGTTCTTCTAACAGTCGCTGTGGTCCGCCGGGTATTTGGTATAATTTGGTCCGATTTGCTTTTAAGGATGCTTGAATCGTTTCAGCAATGGAATCCATCAATGTAAGAAGAAACGGATTTTTGGATGCGGCAGCAATTGTATAGTGAAATTCCCAGTCGGCTTTTTCTCCCAAAACGGCCGAATTCAAGTCTTTTTCCATATTATTCAATATACTGCCCATCATTTCCAAATCTTCTTTTGTTCGTCTTCTGGCGGCTAGTTTTGCACTGCCGGCTTCAATAATTTTCCGCAATTCCAAGAGACTGCGAATGTCTTCTTTGCTGAGAAAATTCACTTGATCGAGGGCTCTTGTTATTTCACTAACGATCTCGTTGGGATCAAATTGTTCCACATACGTACCGCTTCCTTGCTTGATCGTAATCAACCCCATCGCTTTTAATGCAGATAATGCTTCGCGAACGGCTGCTTGACCAACGGCGAATTGATTGCTCAATTCACGCACGGAAGGCAAGCGGGAGCCGGGAGGAAATTTGCCGTTTTGTATCGCAGATTTCAATTGTTCAACGATTTCTTCATAATTTTTTTTTGCTTTTACAGGCATCAAATCCATACTTTCGAACTCCTCTCCGGCAAACCGGAAATCTGTATCGTAATGTATCGTAACTCTAAATAATAGAAGCAGCGGACGATTATACCTTCGCAGCTCTGATTTCTAGTTGTACAGTTATCATTCAGGTACGGTACTAAAGCGATTACATAAAGGAAATTATCGAGAAAATACCGCTAAGAAAGCACGACAAATCCCTATGTATCGTTTTTTTTATTGTACATGAGAAATCGAAAGAATGGAATTTTCCTGTAATGTGAAACTGTTACAAAGTTTTAAAGTCATCAGGTGACTTAATACATACGATAGGAGTTTTTTGTATGATATGTCAAGTGGTAAATGTCATGTATAAAAATAAAAAACCGGCCTTAAATTCAAAAAATCAGCAAATTCCCAACAAAATATTGAGGAATATTCAAGTTGGCCAAACGGAAGCGAGAAGTTTCGCAAGCTTATTTTTACAGTTTTTGAATTTCGTTACACAATTTCGGAAGTTGTGTTAAAAAATTTCTTGACGATATTTGTCGATCTGTACTATGATCTAGGTGTCAAATCATCTGATGACTTTATAACTGTATGCTTGGCGGAACGAATTCTTGTGAGAAGAATTTTTTTGCAAGAGAAAGAAAACGCTGCCATGTTCGGCGTTGCTGCTTGCAAATGAGTCGGCAAACGAAAGGAATGTTTTTGAGTTTATAATCGGTCATCAGAAATCCGCTCAAGTTGAATGAGCGAAAGAAAGGGGTCAATTCCATGACATGGACGCAAGGGTATGCTCCGGTCGGCGGAAGCATATGGTTGTCTGCTTTATTTGCAGTGGTTCCGATTTTGTATTTTTTATGGGCGCTTGGAATGAAAGGCATGAAAGGCCATGTGGCCGCATTAACAACCGTTGTTCTGGCAATTCTGGATGCAATCGCCATTTTTCATTTCCCTGTAGGGAAAGCGGTATCATCTACTTTATACGGAATGGTTACAGGGTTATGGCCGATTGGCTGGATTGTGGTAACTTCTGTGCTTGTGTATAACATTACAGTGAAGACTGGTCATTTTGATGTGATTCGTCAGTCTATCAGCGGTCTGACAGATGATCGGCGAATTCAAATGTTATTGATTGCATTCTGCTTTGGTGCTTTTTTGGAAGGTGCGGCAGGTTTTGGCGCACCTGTTGCGATTGCAGGAGCGATGCTTGTTGGATTAGGATTCAGTCCGCTCTATGCAGCCGGTCTATGTTTGATTGCAGATACGGCTCCGGTGGCATTTGGCGGACTCGGGATTCCGGTGACGGCGATGGCGGGTGTAACTCATGCCAATCCATTGCTTTTGAGCCAAGTCATCGGCCGGCAATTGCCGTTGCTTTCTCTGTTTTTGCCTTTCTTGCTCGTCATCATTATGTCAGGTTGGAAAGGATTGAAGGAAGTATTTCCAGCAGCTCTGACTGCCGGTGCATCATTTGCGATTGTACAATTTTTGACATCCAATTACCTTGGCCCACAACTTCCTGACGTGTTGTCTGCAATAGTTTCCTTGCTGAGCCTGGTCATCTTGTTGAAATTCTGGAAACCAAAAACTACGTTCCGTTTTGCACATGAAGCGGGACAGGCAGAAGCTGCAGCGAGTGTGGCAGCACATGATTTGCACGGAAAGGCGAATGCGAAGGGATCGACAGCGAAACATACGGCGGGTGAAGTATTTCAGGCTTGGCTGCCATATATTGTTTTAACAATCGTTTTGATCATCTGGACACTCCCAGGCGTGAAAAAAGAGTTGGCGAATTTCACTCATGTATTCCACTTCCCCGGATTGGACAATGAAATCTTGAAAGTGGCTCCAATTGCTGCAAAACCGACAAAAATGCCGGCGCTCTATACGTTTGATATTTTCGCGGCGACAGGCACTGCAATTTTCTTGACTGCAGTTATTACAAAGTTTATTACCGGGATGTCAACAAAAGACTTTTTCAAAACAATTGGCGAAACACTGAACCAACTGAAGTATCCATTGTTGACAATTGCACTTGTCGTTGGTTACGGACAATTGACAAACTATTCCGGCATGAGTGGAACAATGGCGTTGGCATTGGCAAAAACAGGTTTTTTGTTCCCGTTCTTTGCACCGCTTTTGGGATGGATCGGCGTCTTCCTGACAGGCAGCGACACGTCATCCAACTTGCTGTTCGGCAATTTGCAACAACTGACAGCCCAACAATTGCACATCAATCAGTATTTGACGATGGGCGCCAACTCTTCAGGCGGAGTGGTAGGAAAAATGATTTCACCGCAATCCATAGCTGTCGGCGCATCTGCCACAGGGCTTGTCGGCAAAGAAGGACAATTATACCGTTTCACATTGAAATATAGTATCTTGCTGCTGGCGGTCATCGCTGTTATCACGTTCTTGCAAGCGTATGTAGTACCTGGCATGATTCCAGGGAAATAAAGCAGTCATTTTGATTATCGGCAGTTTTATGAACGAAGCTCAATAAATCGTTGCTTGATGAATCGCAACTTGATGGAAAATAAGGGGATATTGATAACGGGAGGACCGCCTCCCGTTTTTCCATCTTAACCACTTTTTGTACGAAAATAACATTTTCATGTGATGCGGTGGCTGAAAGGCCACGTAAGGTTTGAACACGCACTTAAAAGAAGAATCCTGCGCCAAATCCTCCAAACGGATACATCCCAAACATCCCGCCAAACGGTAAAAACATGCCTGCACCGAAAAAGACTTGTTCAAATTCAACTTGTTCTGTATCTGTTTTGTAATTTTCTATTGTTAAGTTTTGCTCTTCAACGTTCGTTCCGTTAGCTAAGCGAACCGCATTTCCCAGCATAATCCCATCAGGTAAAACGTGTGTGACAACACCACGGTGCCAACCGTAAACGGAATGCACATGAACCATTCTCCCCAAATGTTGTCTTGCCATTACAGCTGTCACAGCCATTGGGAGCCCCTCCTTCTATCCAAATATAGAATTAGCATACGTGGGATGGTTGTTTATTTCTTGTATGTTTGGCTATAAATTTAGGATTTTTCACACAATAGGCATGTTATAGTACAGTTTTGTTTTATTTCAATTGTTATAAATATTTAAAACAATCACAAATTATTCAAAAAATCAGGGTTTTCCCTGACTTACAATCCCAATTTCTCATTCTATAATGAGGAAAAGATTTAGAGGTAGGGGGAATTTTTATTATGAAGGTGAGGGATTGTCATGAAAACGAAAACGTTGCTTACGAAGACGAATCGTTTAGGTTTATTTGAGATACGGATGGAGTCCATTGGCGGGTTAGGAGCCAATCTGGCGGGGAAAATGTTGGCCGAGGCAGGTGTTTTGCATCTTGGCCTCAATGGTTCCAATTTTTCTTCCTATGGCTCCGAGAAAAAAGGCTCGGCTGTTACATCCTTTGTCCGTTTTGCAAATCCGGAAACGACCATACGGGCAGCATCGCCTGTCGATGAGCCACATGTGGTTGCCATTTTCCACGAAGCACTTTTCAAAACACAAGATTGTTTGTCAGGATTGCAAGAAGACGGGATTTTATTAGTAAATACTGTAAAATCACCGGATGAGATTCGAGTATTGACAGGATTGCAGACAGGAACGATTGTTTGTATCGATGCATTAGGAATTGCCGTTCAAGAAAAAACGAGAATAAATACGGCAATGCTGGGCGCGCTCTGCCATATTGTTGATTTTATCGACCCGGAAGCGGTTAAAAAAGTGATTCAAGATACATTCAGCAAAAAATATCCGGCTCTGGTCGAGTCGAATATTCGCACATTTGATCGCGGGTGTCATGAATTGACTGTACAGACATATACAGAACCGGATTTCAATATCGAGCGGCGTGTGTTTGCAACACAAACACTTGGGTATAAAACACAAACCATCGGCGGCATAATCGTAAATCCGGGAAATTCCATGTTTAAAAACTTGAGCGCTTCCCGCCAAGGATTTTTGCCTGCTTTCAACGCAGATACCTGCATTCATTGTGCGGCATGTGATCAAGTTTGCCCGGATTTGTGTTTTGTATGGGAACAGCGGACAGATGAGAAGGGACGTGCGTTTCAATTTCTTAAAGGCATTGATTATCAATACTGCAAAGGCTGCATGAAGTGTGTCGTCGCATGTCCGACTGATGCCCTTGCGAAAGTTCGGGAATCGGAACGGTATGCGGAAGAACATCAAACCAAACATGTATTTCAGTTGCTGTAAAAGCGGATGCAGAATCGATTCGATTGACGATGCAGTCTATGATGAAGCCCCAACTATGGCGTGAAGGGATGAGGAGTTATGGCAATTCTTGAAAGCAATCTTACATCAGACGGGTCAGTAGAGAATCAAACGGGTGTATACGAGCAGACGACAGATTTTCGCTCTGGCAACGAAATGGCGGCAAGAGCAGCAGCTCAAATTAATTATCATTTGATGGGTTTTTATCCGATTACACCTTCAACGGAAATTGCGGAGTATCTCGATGAGATGAAAGTGGAAGGCGAACATGATATCGTCATGGTGCCTGCGGATGGGGAACACGGTGCCGCAGGTGTGTGTTATGGCGCGGCTGTCGCAGGAGGACGAGTATTTAACGCGACTTCAGCTAACGGATTCTTGTATATGTTGGAACAATTGCCAGTGCAATCGGGAACGCGTTTTCCCATGGTGCTCAACCTCGTTACCCGTTCCGTATCTGGTCCGCTGGATATTCGCGGCGATCATTCGGACTTGTATTACGGCTTAAATGTCGGTTGGCCAATCTTACTGGCAAAAGAACCGCAAGCTGTTTATGATATGAACATCATTGCATTGCGTCTTGCCGAGCATAAAGATATCCGTTTGCCTGTCATCGTGGCGTCTGACGGCTTCTTTACATCACACCAAAAGCGCAGGGTTCAGTATTTTTCCAGTCGGGAAGCGGTGCAAAGATTTGTCGGTGAAATGCCGAACGGATACCTGCATGCGTTGGATGTCAATCATCCGATTACAATCGGGCCATATATGAACGACCCGGACTATATCAATAATAAATTTCAGCAATCCAATGCGATGTTTGAAGCGGAGCGGGTATTTGCCGAACTGACGGAAGAGTATGCGAAAATCTCCGGGCGCAAATACGAAGTACTGGATTTATACCAAATGGAAGATGCGGAAATCGCTGTTTTCCTATTAAATTCCGCATCGGATACAGCAAAAGATGTTGTGGACGAATTGCGGGCACAGGGCATTAAAGCGGGCGTAATTGCCCCGAATATGATCCGGCCATTTCCTGTCAAGGCGATCCAACATGCGCTGAAAGATGTGAAAGTGGTGCTTGTCGGTGAACGTGCAGAATCCTTTGGCGGTCATGGCGGCAATATGACTTTCGAAGTCAAAGCAGCGCTGCAAGAGATTCATGCGGAGACCAAGGTACTTACCCGAATTTATGGATTGGGCGGGAAAGACTTCTTTGCGAAAGATGCAGAAGCTTTTTTCCAATCCTGCATCGATGCGATGAATGGCCAGGATCTCCCGGCATTTGACTATCATGGCCATATGCCCGGCAATACGGAAGCGATGCCGCAGCAATTGTTGCAACCATTGACAAAAGAACAGACAACAGGTTTCGTATCGGTTGAAAAAGATGAACAAACAGGCCAGCTAAAGGTAAAAGTGCCGCCCCTGCGAGCATTGACCGCAAAAGCGCGGCGGTTGGCACCCGGACATGGCGCATGCCCAGGCTGCGGGATTTTCCCTGGCGTTGAGACATTTTTGCGGGGAATTGAAGGGGACGTTGTCGTTTTGTATCAGACGGGTTGTGCAATGGTTACGACGACCGGTTATCCATATTCATCGCATAAAGTCACGTATATCCACAATCTTTTCCAAAATGGCGCCGCCACATTATCGGGAACCGTGGAAATGTTCCACGAGCGGAAACGCCGCGGAGAAATTGAAATCGGCGATGATATTACGTTTGTCATGGTGACCGGGGACGGCGGCATGGATATCGGCATGGGGCCTGCCATTGGCGCCGCATTGCGAAATCACAAGATGATTATTCTGGAATATGACAATGAGGGGTATATGAACACAGGCGCCCAATTGTCGTATTCCACACCTTTAGGCCATATGACTGCGACATCCAATGTGGGAGGCCAATCGAGCGGAAAGTCGTTCCATCATAAAGACACGCCGCAACTGATGGCAGCGACGAATATTCCGTACGTTTTCACAGGAACGGAAGCGTTCGCCCAGGATTTGATCAAAAAAGCGGCAAAGGCGCAATGGTATGCCAAACATGAGGGGCTTGCCTATGGAAAGATTCTGATCGCTTGCCCGTTGAACTGGAAAGCGGCGGACGATGCCGGGAATACGATTGTCGGCGCTGCTGTGAACAGTTGTTTTTTCCCGCTATACGAGGTGGAAAACGGGATCACGACAATTACGTACAATCCGGAAGAAAAGAATAAGCGTGTGCCCGCAAGCGAATGGTTAAAACTCATGGGCAAAACCAAACATCTGTTAAAACCGGAGTATGAAACGCAACTGAAACGCTTTGAGGAAGAAGTGGAGCGCCGTTGGGTACGACTCAAAGCGAAACATGAGAATCCGTATTTGTAATTGAAAGAACCGTACGGAAAAATTGTGGAAAGAGTCGTGCAAGAAATCGTGCAAAGGGTGTGAGCGAAACAGATGTGAAGCCTGTATTCCAGATGGATGCAGGCTTTATATTTTTGAAGTTTGCCGGCATTTCAAGTATACTCGTGGCATGGCGGAGGTGAACAATCATGGCGGAAGAAAGCTTTTATCTGACATATTTGCTTGAGGACGACCGGGAAGTGGCTGCCAAATTCGACGACATCAATGATCGGGATGGCTGTCATATTTCTCTTGACATGTACAAAGTAAACTTGGGGCCGATCACGGATGAAGTGTGGGAACGAATGGTCGGGAAATTTCGTGGAGCTATAGTTTCAAAGTAAAACTGAGTGAACCGGGAGCGAGTACTAGAATGAGGGGAAATGGGTGGCCGTCTCGCCGGAATAACGAAGAAACCGCGACGAGGACGACCACCGAACCCGTTTCGTCAAATGGAAAGAAAATCTTCCAATTGATCGTCTGGCAAGCGATTGCCGACAAAGAAGGAACCAAAGTCCCCGAATCTCGCACTCGCTTCATCAAACCGCATTTCATACACCAGTTTTTTGAATACGATTGGATCATCCGCGAATAATGTAACTCCCCATTCCCAATCATCAAGTCCCACAGAGCCGGAAATAATTTGTGTCACTTGTCCGGCATATTTACGGCCGATCAAACCATGACTGCGCATCATTTCCCGGCGCTGCTCCATGGAAAGCATGTACCAGTTATCCGCGCCTTCCCGTTTTTTATCCATCGGATAGAAGCAAATATGTTCTGTTTTTGGCAGCGTCGGATAGAGCCGGCCTCTTACGTAAGGATCTTGATAGGGATCTTTGCCTTCTTTATTGAGATAATTGCTCAATTCCACGACAGAAACATAGGAGTATGCGGGAATTGTACATTCTGCGAACCGCAGCTTGTTAAATGCTGTTTCCACTTCACCGACTTCTTGCAAAGTCGGGCGCATTTGGACAAAGAGTACATCTGCTTTTTGACCGACGATTGTATAGATGGCAAATGCGCCTTCCTTGTTGTCCTCGACCTGTTTGCATGCTTGGATAAAATGTTTCAATTCTTCAATCGCTGCTTGCCGGTCCGTCTCGGAAAGAGCTTTCCAAGCGGTCCAATCGATTGTGCGAAAGTCGTGTAATACAAACCAACCTTCCAGTGTATGTACAGCTTCACTCATTTAGAACCAACTCCTTTCACTGTATTGTATCATGTACATAAGATCCGATCGACTATTCGCTCTTTTCACCAATCCTATTTAACGGTCACTGCCAAAAAGTCAGAATTTCAAACAGGATTCCGCATTCTTTATGTGGTAATATTATTGATTGTATTGAAGAAAGGGGTTCGAATCGATGATGGCGGTAGAAGAAAAAGACACACAGCAGAGAATCATTCAATCCATCGCTCAGGAATTACATCTCAAGGTTTCACAAGTCGAAGCAACGGTAGCATTGTTGGACGAAGGGAATACGATCCCGTTTATTGCGCGATATAGAAAAGAAGCAACCGGAAAACTTGATGAGAATCAATTGCGTGACATACATGAAAAACTTGAATATTTAAGAAGTTTGCAACAGCGCAGAGAAGAGGTATCACGTCTCATTTCTGAAGTAGCGGAGCTGACCCCTGCATTGCAGGCAACGATTGAATCGGCTCGCAACTTGACAGAATTAGATGATATTTACCGCCCATACCGACCGAAACGCAAAACTCGGGCAAGTATTGCCAAAGAAAAAGGGCTGGAACCTTTGGCGAATTGGATTTTGGAGGAGAATGTAAGCGGTTGGGAAGATCAGGCGAGGAGTCATATTAACGCAGAGTTAGGTGTTGAGACAGAAGAAGACGCATTGCAAGGAGCGAAAGATATTATTGCAGAGTACATATCGGATGATGCGGCATTGCGGAAACAGATTCGCGAGTTCACAACGCAAAAGGGCAAACTTGTCAGCCGGGCCATTCAACCTGGAATTTCAACTGTTTATGACCAATATTACGAATATGAAGAGGCGCTGTCCACGGTTCCGGCACATCGTGTCTTGGCAATGAATCGCGGCGAGAAAGAAGAAATATTGCGTGTAACCATTGAAGTCTCTGATGAAGTCGTTCATTTGATCGAGAAAAAGTACCGAAAAAAACCCCGTTCTGCAGTGGCCGCTATTTTGCAAGAGGTTTTTGCCGATGCGTATAAACGATTGATTGCTCCTTCGATTGAGCGGGAAGTCCGCAATGCGCTAACCGAAAAAGCAGAGGAGCAAGCCATCCGCATTTTTTCTTTTAACTTGCGAAATTTACTATTGCAACCGCCGATTCGCGACAAAGTCGTATTGGGAATTGACCCGGCATATCGCACCGGTTGTAAAATTGCTGTAGTTGATGAAACAGGGAAAGTTTTGCATATAACAGTAACATATCCTACGCCGCCGCAAAATAAAATAGCAGAAGCAGCAGATTGTATCCGAAAACTTGTCCATGAATATCAGGTGGATGTCATCGCCATCGGAAACGGGACAGGTTCCAGAGAGACGGAGCAATTTGTTGCGGATCTTATCCCAAGTTTAAGCAGGAACGTTGTTTATATCATCGTGAATGAAGCTGGGGCAAGCGTGTACTCTGCTTCCAAACTTGCCGGCGAAGAATTCCCCAAACTGGATGTTGCGGAAAGAAGCGCAATTTCGATTGCCAGACGATTGCAAGATCCTTTGGCGGAACTCGTTAAAATTGATCCCAAATCCGTAGGCGTCGGTCAATATCAACATGATGTGTCGCAAAAACGATTGTCGGAATCATTGGGTGCCGTTGTGGAATCGGCTGTAAACAGTGTCGGCGTGGATCTGAACACCGCTTCTGCTTCCTTGTTATCCTATGTGGCGGGTCTTAGCACATCTGTTGCCAAAAACATTGTTTCCTTTCGTGAAGAACATGGAAAATATACCGATCGTAAACAACTGCTGAAAGTTCCACGATTGGGACCGAAAGCATTTGAACAGTGTGCCGGGTTTTTGCGTGTACCAGATTCCAAAACTATCTTTGACAACACTCCTATACACCCGGAATCCTACGAAATCGCTGAACGTCTGCTGCGTATGTTAGGATATCAGGCAGCCGATCTGCATACGGACAACGAAGATCCGTTAAAAGAAAAGCTTATATCCATTGCGGACATTTCGTATTTGGCTGAGCAGCTTGAAGTCGGTGAACCGACGTTAAAGGATATCGTTGATGCGCTTCAAAAGCCAGGCAGAGACCCGAGAGAAGAGTTGCCGCCGCCTGTTTTCCGCACAGACGTTTTGAAGATGGAAGACTTGCAGGCAGGCATGGTACTCAAAGGTACGGTACGAAATGTGGTGGATTTTGGCGCTTTTGTGGATATTGGCGTCAAGCAAGATGGATTGGTACATATATCTGAGCTAAGCAATCAATATGTGAAACATCCAATGGATGTTGTCGCGGTCGGTGACATTGTAGATGTGCAGGTCATCTCCGTCGATTTGCATAAAGGCCGAATTAGTCTTTCGATGAAACAAATAGCACAAGACACCGTAAGTCCCTAAAAGGTCGCGTTTGGATGAACAACCTCAAGAAGGGATGGCGGCAAGGAGGGATCAATTTTGGGACGATCCATAGACAATGACAAGTTTGGTCTGATTTTTCAGTTTTCTTGTGATCCCATACTCATTTTGGACCCGGAATTATCGGTTGTTGCGTGTAACCATGCAGCAGAGAAGTTCTTTCGAATATCGATTGATCAAACGGGACAGTGTCATTTTTGTGATTTGTTTGATTGCAATCAGTCGCTGCCGCAAGGATACACAGTACAGGAAGGATTCGAGCAATGCCTTCGTACTAAGAAACCGGTGCAGGGAATTGAGTTGTTAGTTGCCGGACATGAATTCCGATATGGAGAAATTAGTGCATTTCCCATTCCTTTCGATGAAGAATGGTTATTGGCAATCGCTATCCGAGATACGACGAAAAATGTCTGTTTACGAGGGCAACTGGAAGAGTGGGCGCGTACCGATCCTTTAACCGGCTTGCTGAATCGGCGTTCATTAGAAAAGGAATTGGCACGGTTAATAACGAATGCCGAGCGATATCATGAAGTATTTAGCTTGGTTATGGTTGATTTAGACGATTTGAAAAAGATTAATGATCAATTTGGACATCATGCCGGGGATCAAGCGATATTGGACATATCCAAACTGCTAAAATCCCAATTGCGCCCGACGGATTTTATCGCACGTTATGGTGGAGATGAATTTGTGCTATTATTCCCGAATACGACACACAAGCAGGCGATCATTGCCATACAACGAATTGAAGACTCGCTCAATCAGAAAAATGCCGAATCCATATCTGAATATTCCCTCGGATTTTCCTATGGGATCGCACAATGGACGAAGCAAACAAATGTCAAAGAACTGTTGGAGCAAGCGGATCAGTTAATGTATCGACAAAAGAAACAAAAAGATGATCGAACACAAGAATAGTTTAAATTTAATAAAAAAATCCTCTGCCAAGATGTAACATTTTTCATGTGGGCTCCTTCTATATAAGTGAGAAGGTAAATCGACGATTTTACCTAGGGAAGTACTCCGCACAATGGGAGGAGCGATACGCATTGAGTTTTAAACTTTTGGTATATAGTAATGAGTCCTATATAGCTACCATGCTTCGCCATACACTTTCTCCGAAGATATTTGGTATCGAGACGGTTTACGATTGCTATCAATTGAACGCAATCGTAAAGCATCGATCATTTGCACTTGTCATTATGCATGTTCATGAAGGGACGCAAGCGGAATATGATTGCTGCAGGATGTTTGGAGAAACGTACGACATTCCATTTATCGTGATTACAGGCTCCCTGAACCCTGAAAATCGTTTGCAGCTATTGCGGCTGGGTGCTTTGGATTGTTTGACGGAAGATTGCAAATTGGAGGAACTGACGGTACGGATCCAAAATGTGTTGCGTTTTGTGGATTTGGCGGAGCGCCGGGCTGCGGAAATTCGACAGCCACAACCTATTATTCATTTGTCTGACGCGTTGTTTGTGAATCAGCAATTCCAATATGTAATGCGGCATGGCGAGCAGCAATACTTATCGCCCATCGAATTTCGTTTGCTAAAATATTTGATCGAGCATTGCAATGAAATTGTTGATTCGGAACACTTGCTGCAAGTGGGGTGGGGAGCAGTCAACCAATCAGGACGGGACGAGTTGTATGTGTACATCCGTTCTTTGCGAAAAAAACTGGATGTTCCCGGGCATCCGAGTTGCATTAAAAGTTTTTACGGGAAAGGATATTTGCTGCATATTCCGCGCTTGGCAGCGGCAACCCAAGATGAAAAATCAGTACTGTCTTTATGAGGCAGCACGTTTTATCGCCTCCTTTCTTTTTCCAACCCTTTCTTTTTCCAAACAAATATAGGTATAATGTAGAAAATGAATGGATGAGGTGTCTGGTTGTGCAGATGCGGGATCTTGGGGAATTCGGATTGATCGACCGCTTGACGGCGCGTTTGAAACACATACAAACAGATGTTACAGTAGGGATCGGCGATGATGCCGCAGTACTTGGTTACCCAGCAGATTGTGAAATTGTTGCAACGACGGACGCCTTGGTGGAAGGTGTCCATTTTCGTTCGGATACTATTTCCGTACACAATCTTGGATATAAAGCGGTAGCGGCATCCATTAGCGATATTGCGGCAATGGGCGGTCTTCCCAAGCATATCTTGTTATCGTTGGCCATTCCCCCAGATAGCGATATTTCACGACTGGAAGGGATATATGACGGGATCGATGAGATTTCCCAACATTATAAATGCTCTGTTGTCGGAGGAGATGTCGTAAAGACAGAGGGGCCGCTGGTGATCAACGTCACTCTGCTCGGAACGGTAAAACGTGGACAAGCTTTGTTGCGATCCGGCGCAAAGGTTGGAGATGTGGTATTCGTTACAGGATATGTCGGCGGTTCTGCTGCGGGTCTTTCCTATCGTCTTCGTTCACAACATCCGCCATTCGTCGAAACTGCTGAAGATACGGCAGCATGGAAAGACTGTATGGAGTATTTGGGATCGTGCCATGAACGACCAAATCCACAAGTGCAAGCCGGGCAGCTGTTGCTTGCTTCAGGCGTGTGCAGTTCGTGCAATGACATTAGCGATGGACTTGCAAGTGAATTGCATGAAATATCGAAAGCAAGCAATGTCACCATCGAAATACAAGCAGCTGCTGTCCCGATCCATCCGCATGTACAAGCATTTGCCCGCGGTTTTTCCTGTGATGCACTGGAATGGGCGCTGTATGGCGGCGAGGATTATCAATTGGTCGGTACTGTCCGAAAGGAATCTTTTGACACATTAGCCGCTCAATTTCATCAAGCAGGATTGCAAATGTTTGCGATCGGCCATGTAACAGGAACGGGTCGAGGTGTTTTGTTGCGACAAGGAAATGCGAGTACTGATATTTCCGCGTCTGGCTATAATCATTTTCGATCATGATGATGTATATCTGCTGGAGGGTATGGTTGTGGTAATTTCTGCAGAAAGTCCCCGTGAAACACAAGCCATTGGAAAAGAATTTGTTGCCAGGTTGTCTGCCGGGGATGTTATTTGTCTGGATGGAGATCTTGGCGCAGGGAAGACGACATTCACTCAGGGAATTGCAATGGGACTTGGAATTCACGAGATTGTCAACAGTCCTACCTTTACATTAATTCAGGAATACGTAGGGACCCTGCCGCTCTATCATATGGATTTGTACCGTTTGGGCGATCAAGCAATTGAAGAAGAATTGGGACTGGAAGATTATATGTATGGCAAAGGAATCACTGTGATTGAATGGAGCAATTGGATTGAACGTTTGTTGCCGGAAGAGCGGTGGGTTGTTGCCATCGAAATAACAGGTGTACAATCCAGATCCATTTGCATCACCGGCGTGGGGGAGAGACCACAGAGATTGATAAAGGAGTGGGAGCAAAATGGCTTATCTCGCCCTTGACACGTCTACGGAGACATTGGCAATCGGAGTTGGAGACGAGGTACAGTTGTTGGGCGAAGCAACGATATTGCGTACAAACAATCATTCCATTCAAATGATGCCGATACTTGATCAATTAATGGACGATTGTAGCATCACTCCACAACAGTTGGAAGGCATTATTATCGGAAAAGGTCCTGGATCGTATACAGGTGTTCGGATTGGTGTTACGACTGCAAAGGTACTTGCATGGACCCTGAATATTCCTATGATCGGCGTTTCGAGTTTGCAGGCGCTGGCCCAATCGTCCCGTTCCCATCGGGGAATTGTGCTTGCGATGTTTGAGGCGAGACGAAAACGGGTGTATGCGGGTGCGTATCTTGGTTCCCGCGCATATGAAGCAGTTGTTCCAATTGCGGAAATTCGCCAATGGCTCGTATCGAGTTTCGGTTGCGGAAATGAAAGTGAATTTCCTGAAATTGTATGTACAGGAGACGGTTCCAGAAATTATGCAACGGAATTGCGGCAAATGTTCGAAGATCGCCTGACCGAAATCGCGCCTTTATCGCGACAGCATATACGGGCCGCTAATCTTTTGGAACTTGGGATCCCACTATTGAAGCAGGGAAAACGGGAAGATACCGCCAATTTTTCTCCGGAATATCTGCAACTGGCGCAAGTGGAAGCGAAACTTTTGCAAGAAACCAAGGAAGGTACTGTATAAAATGAATATTCCCGTCACATTTCGAAAAATGAAATTCGAAGACATTGACCAAATTTTGGAGATCGAGCGGGAAGCCTTCTTGACGCCTTGGACCAGAGCAGCTTTTGAAGGCGAACTCAAGGACAACCACTTTGCACAGTATTACGTAGCGGTTGCGGGTCAAAAGGTCGCCGGGTATTGCGGTATGTGGGTGATCCTTGACGAAGCGCATATTACCAATATAGCCATTCGCGCCAATTACAGAGGAAAGAAGATAGGAGAAGCCTTATTGCGATTTATGATGGCAATGGGGGGTGTGCATGGGGCGAAACGCATCACCCTGGAAGTCCGCGTTTCCAATTCCGTTGCCAGACAGCTATATTATAAACTTGGTTTTGAAGATAGCGGGATTCGCAAAGGATATTATACGGATAACAATGAAGATGCCTTAATCATGTGGGCGGATTTGCCGTCAGATATTAATACCGCCGCAGAAGAGCGGAATACGGATCGATATGCAGGGAGTTAAATGTATATGGGCTGGAAGTCTAGAAGCCAGGAACGTTATCAGACACAATATGCACAGCATGTGGAACAGGGGCAACCGTGTTACATATTGGGGATTGAATCGAGCTGTGATGAAACATCAGTAGCCATTGTGGAAAATGGGCGCAGGATTGTATCCAATGTGATTTCTTCACAAGCGGATATTCATAAGCAATTTGGCGGGGTGGTGCCGGAAGTGGCGTCACGCCGTCATGTTGAGCGAATTACGCAAGTGGTTGAAATGGCTCTGCAGCAGGCAAATCTTACGATGGAAAGGATTGCGGCTATTGGTGTCACGTACGGTCCAGGTTTGGTCGGGGCCTTGCTGGTCGGTGTATCTGCCGCGAAGTCTTTGGCATATGCACATGATCTGCCAGTGATTGCAGTGCACCATATCGCCGGACATATTTATTCCAACTTTCTTGAAAATAAGAAGCATCCCCCTGTGCTTGCCCTGATCGTTTCCGGCGGACATACGGAAATCGTTTATATGCCAGATTTATATACGTATGAATGTTTGGGGCGAACAAGGGATGATGCGGTCGGAGAAGCATTTGACAAGGTGGCTAGGACGATGGGGCTGGAATATCCGGGAGGGCCTGTCATTGACCGATTGGCACAAAAGGGAAATCCGGAAGCTGTCCCTCTTCCGCGAGCCTTTCTTGCGGATGACTCCTTTGATTTCAGCTTTAGCGGTTTAAAATCTGCTGTCATTAATGTCCTTCATAATGGGAAGCAACGGGGTGAATCGATTTCACAAGAAGATTTGGCGGCAAGTTTTCAAGCTGCCGTAACAGATGTATTAGTCGAAAAGACTGCCAAAGCCGTTCTTCGGACAGGAGTGCGCCAAGTTGTTGTAGCTGGCGGTGTAGCAGCAAATCAGGGGCTGCGGGCAAGTCTTGGCAAACGTGCGCAACTTGATGGATTTGAAGTCTATTTTCCGCCCGTTGCTTTATGCACAGACAATGCAGCAATGATCGCAGGCGCCGCTTATCCGTTATATCAAAAAGGCCAATTTGCCGATTTATCTTTAAATGCTGTGGCAAATATTCGATTAGGAGTGGAACGTTGATGAATCGCGAGCGAGTTGCTCAATTGCTTTTGACTATTCAAGCTGTGCATTTGCGTCCGGACAATCCTTTTACATGGGCATCCGGCATTCAATCCCCCATTTATTGCGACAACCGATTGATTATGGGGTATCCGGATGTTCGCCAGGAGATTGCAAACGCATTTGTCCAAACCATCCAAACGTCCTACGGCAATGTGGATGTCATTGCGGGTACGGCGACGGCAGGCATTCCCCATGCAGCCTGGGTGGCCCAATCCATGGAAAAGCCGATGATCTATGTACGATCCAGCGCTAAAGGGCACGGTAAACAAAATATGATTGAGGGAGTACTTCGCCCAGGGCAAAAAGTCGTTGTCATCGAAGACCTGATTTCCACAGGTCAAAGTGTTCTTAAAGTTGTGGATGCTCTGCGCGAAGCAGGTGCGGACGTTTTAGGCGTTGTGGCGATTTTTACATATGGTTTGCAAAAAGCGGTTCAACAGTTTGAACAGCATCAAACACCCTTTACGACGCTGACGAGTTATGACGAATTGATACCTGTTGCTGTTCGGGAGGGTTTCGTTACGGAACAGCAAGTCGAACAGTTGAAACAATGGAAACATTCGTTGGAAAATCGGGAATAACAAAGATGCAGAAAAATACACAGATACAGAATATATGCGATAATACATGTGATTGCAATTTTGATCCGAGCGGTAGAGTTTGTTGTTTAAATAATCCTATTAGGATTCCAATCTCCTCAAGTTTCATAGAGGAGATTTTTCTTTGTCCAAATGCCTTGCGTTCTCATGTCGAGCGCATGGAACGTCGGACACCATGTATGAAACGGTGTATGTTTCATCGAATTATCCACAAAAGATGTGTGAATGGCAGATGGTTATCCACAACACTGTGAATAACCTAAGAAAATGCAAGAATTACGCTGTGTATAAAACCTATAAAAATTTTGTCGAGTTATGTAAAATAATCGTTAAAATTGTGGAAAACAAGTAAAATCCCCTGAAATATCTGCTGTTTTTATGTGGATAACTCTGTGGATTATGTGGATGACTCAAGATTTTGTCAATTTCGTATAGGAGTAAATGAATGATCTGGGAAAGGAGCAAGAGGGAATGGATGTAGCTGCTTTGCAAACATTTATTTTGGCAGCACAATATCAAAGCTTGAACAAAGCTGCAAAACAACTGCATATTTCACAACCAGCCGTATCGATTCGCATTCAAACACTCGAAGCCGAGTGTGGATATAAGCTGTTTGAAAAGGTGGGCCGCAGTTTGCGATTAACGCCGGCAGGGAAACAGTTCTATCCCTATGTGGCACGATGCCTGGGAACACTTTCCGATGGATTGCGCGGGTTGGACTGTTTGAACAGGCAGCCGATGAAGCAATGGAATGACAGTGCCATTTCTATTGCAGCAGATGAGATCTCCATCTACCGGCTTTCCGCATGTTTGAATCGACTGAATCGAATGCAAGACAACGGTTCATCCCGAGTGGAGCGGATCGTTTATCATCTGCTTTTGCCGCACATTCAGGCGAAACTGGTTGCTGACAGTATTCAATTGGCATTTATCAGTCAAGAATTTCATCATCCTTCATTACGGACATTCTATCTGTGCGACGAACCGTTTGCATGTGTCGTGCATCGACAACATCAATGGCGGGTGGGCGCTTCAGATTTTCCTTTTTTCCTACCTATTGATATACCCTTTTTGTCAACTCTGCCAATGCATAAGGAACTTGAAACGTTGCATTCATCCTTTCTTCGCAACATTGTATATTCCAACAGTTTTTATATGATCAGACAATCCGTTATATCTGGCGCTGGTTTTGGGATCGTGCCCAAATGGATGGTTGACAAGGAACAAGACATGGAAGATGTCGTGTCCATAGAACTTCCGGGTATACAGATGCCGAATTGTCAACTATATTGTGTATTTTCCCTTGCTATCCCTATTCAAGTTCAAAAATGGCTGATCTCCTGTTTTATGGAATAAGATCGGCAAGAACGGTCATCCTACAGAAGTAACAGAGTATTGGACTAGGATGATGATCGATGTTGCGAACGATGCCAAGCAAACGATTCCTAAGAAAAAGGCATGCTTTCCTCTATATCCTCATACAGCTTTTTGCGTTGATCTTTGCACCGACCGGAACTGCGGCATCCAGTCAGAAGCCGGTGGAATCAGGCATGCGTCATCCCCATCATGTGATTTTTTTGCCTTTATATTCGGTTGGCATAGAAATTTTTGAAAATCCGCAATTGCCTGCTTTTCAACATCTTGCAAAGCTGGGTGCCGTTGGTCTTTTGACAATGAATACGCAGAAATCTCATGGTCCATGGGATGAGTATGCCTCTTATAGTGCAGGTGCACCGATGCATTTTGCAGAGCCGATCATCGAAGCAGAAAAAAATGCAGAAGAAAATCAGACAAATGTTCCGAACTTACCTTTACATTGGTTTCAACAACCTTTGCATACACCAATTTTTAGCTTGGGAATTGGCGGGATGCACGAATGTCTTCGAAAGTCCGGACTTGTATGTATGTATGCAGGCCCGGTGATGTTGAATCGGGGCATGTTCGAACCGGCGTCACTTTTTAGTGTAGATAAAGACGGCAAAGTGTCGCGATATGGAAATGAAAAAAACGGACACACATACCGTATACAGGATCGGTTTGCAGCCGGGGGGATGATTGATGCGGTTCCGAAATTGCTGGATGATGTATCCTATTTCCTCCACTCCAAACAAAGCGGCTTGCTTACAATCGGCATGGGAGATTTGGAAGCTATCGAACATGAGCGATCCTATTTTTCAGAGAATCAGTATAGACGATTGCGTCTGCAGGCGTTGGAGAGAACGAATGAATTCATTTGGCAAACGATACGTCAGCTCACGGCGGATGATACGTTAATTGTTGCGGGAGTTACGATTCCATCCGAACAAGCAAGAACACATGAATGGCTTGCTCCCATTGCTATTATTGGACCCAATATAAAAGGCGATAGCAGTATTACGTCTGATACGACACGTCAAAAGGGGATCGCTGCCAACTTTGATCTTGTACCAACCATTTTCCGCCAACTGCAAATACACGTACCACAGACATTAGGCAGTCCGATCCATACGTTTGATCCCGTTTCGTCTAATCTTTTCACCTTCGCAAAAGACAAGCGGCAGCGAATTTCGAATATGCAAACGCTCCAACATGTATATCAATTGAATACATGGTATACAACAAATCGTCCTCTGCTTGTGGGAATATTTTCAGCGTTTGTCTTCGGCTGCCTGATCTTGTGGTTATTGAGCATCAATGGATGGCTGCGAATCAAAAGCAGATGGTTTTCATTGCTGTGCTATGTGTGCAGTGAACTGCCGACAGCGTTTTTGCTCATGGGCAGGATCCAGCGGCTGCTTTTTGAACAATTGAACTGGAAATCGGAAGCTGCGTTGGTTCTGTATGTCGGTATGACCCTATTTCTGGCTGTACTGATTGCTCTCCCGGCCATTTTCCTGCAGGCATGGGAAAACAAGTTTCTTTATTTAAGTGTGGTTGCCGTTTTCGTGCAGAGTGTCCTCCTTTTGCTGCATGACAGCACGTTTTCCCAATCTTTATTTGGCTATGATCCTGTGAATGGCGCCCGTTATTATGGAATTGGCAACGAGTATGCAGCAGGTTTTATAAGCGCATGGCTAATGATTTTAGTCACTATTTTTAAAAAATGCGGAAAAGTCGATTGGCTGCTTGGATGGATTGGCAGTGTTGGAGTTGTGGCATTTTTGGCGAGTCCAATCTTTGGAGCCAATATTGGAGGCGGATTAACAGTCGGAGTTGGCAGCTCATTGTTGCTGTATCGAATGGGAAGGAACGTTCAGCGATGGAATCGGGCATTCTTTCTTGGTTCGTTAGCGGCAACAGTTGTCTTTACTGCGGTATTACAAATACACCCCGGATTTTCTGTATCCCACGGAGCCCATTTCATTCGTTGGGCAGAACAGAAAAATTGGAGTGCAATCAGTGAAATCATTCGCCATAAAATTCAAATGAATGTGAATATGATCGCATATGCTCCGTTTTGGATCAGTATGTGCATATGTGCACTGCTACTTTTCTTTGGCTATTTGTATACCAATCATCCTGTATATCGACAATGGAAAAAGGAGAAACATTCATGGCAGCAATTGTTTCCCATCCTCGTGATTACATCCATTGTAGGTGGAATCGTCAATGATTCCGGGATTCTTGTCAGCTTCTTGATGGTGTATCCGGCATTCTGGATCGGTTTGGGCGCTATGAATATGGAAAATTATTTCTATTGTATACCGTTCAAAAAAAGGATTGCAAAAAGGTTTAACAAGTGGTTTCTGCTATTGGAATATCGGATGGGGCTATCCCAAAAGGGCAACATCGAATGAATCAGTCCCAAAACGAAAAAACCTCCAAAACCACAGTGAAAGTGGGGGTGGAGGCTTATTCCTTTAATCTTCCTGCAACTCTTCCCAAGTGACAAATAACGTTTCCAGTTGAGTTTGCAATTCCTGATAGCGAGTGTTGATGGCGATTGATTGTTCAGGGTCTGCAAAAGTAGCCGGATCACATAATTGTTGTTCGATCCATGCAATTGCATCTTCCAGTTCTGATATCTTTTGCTCAACTTCCTCTATTTGCCGTTTCCGCTTTCGCTCCTCGCGTTGCCGCTGCTTATCTTCCGACCTCCGCTCTTGGTTGGCGGATGTCTTGACAGAGGGGGATTCATTATTTTTTGGCATTGCAGGCGTATTTTGCAGTGCCTGCAATGCGAGCAGTTGGGCCTTTTTTTCGACAAAATCATCATAGTTTCCCAAATAGGATTTCATTCCCAAAGGGGTTAACTCAATGACGCGATTGGCAAGCTTATTAATAAAATATCGATCATGTGAGATGAATAAAAGCGTACCATCATAGTTGGCTAACGCTTCTTCCAATATTTCTTTGCTCAATAAATCCAGGTGATTGGTCGGTTCGTCAAGAATTAAAAAGTTCGCTTGTTTGAGCATGAGTTTTGCCAATAAAACACGAGCTTTTTCTCCGCCGCTCAATGATGAAATGAGTTTTTCGACTTCTTCGCCGCTGAATAAAAACTGCCCCAGTACGCTGCGTACGGTTGTTCGGTCAAGTGCCGGATATTCGTTCCATACTTCCTGAAGGATGGTAGATGTAGAAGAAAGAGAACTATGCTCCTGGTCGTAATATCCGATTTGCACATTGGCTCCCAATTGAACATATCCTTCCGCCAGTGGAAGTTCACCGATTAAACTTTTAATCAACGTGGATTTTCCAATCCCATTTGGTCCTAAAAGTGCAATCCGATCGCCACGCCGGATTTCCAAATGGAGATTGCGGAAAATCCAGCGGTCGCCGAGAAAACTTCCAAGCTGTGTACCTTGTAGTACGTCATTGCCGCTTCGCTTGGCAGTTTCGAAGGAAAAGAAAACTTGTTGATTTATCGTAGGTTTGTCGATCCGTTCGATTTTATCAAGGAGTTTTTGTTTGCTCTGTGCCCGTTTGGAGGTAGAAGCCCGCGCGATGTTGCGGCGAACAAAGTCTTCCAGACGGGCAATTTCGCCTTGTTGCTGCTCAAACAGCTTGATTGTTTGTTCCAGTTCCGCTTCTTTTTGTTTCAAAAAATCGGTGTAATTCCCTTTATACTGTTTAATTACTCCATCATTTAACTCATACACGGCATTGGCGAAGTGATCGATAAAATACCGATCATGAGAAATGACCAATACCGCTCCTTGGTATTGGCGCAAGTATTGTTCCAGCCATTGGACGGTGTCCATGTCCAAATAGTTTGTTGGCTCATCCAGCAACAAAACAGAAGGTTCCTGCAGCAACAATTTACATAAAGCAAGTCGCGTTTTTTGTCCGCCGCTTAATGTATGTATGATCGTTTGGTGGGTTTCTTCCGGAAAGCCCAGCCCATGTAAAACGCCGCGAATTTTTGCATCAACGGCATAGCCGCCGGCTTCTTCAAAAGCTTCTGTTAATGCGGAATAGGATTGCATAAGTTTTTCGTAAGCGGAAGAGTTGCCAAGAATCTCTTCATCGCCCATTTGCAGTTCTAGATTTTTTAATTGGCTTTCCATTTCGGAAATATGTTGAAACACTGCACGCATTGCGGTAAAAATCGTTTGTTCTGTATCAAGACTCCCTGTTTGGGCCAAGTAGCCGATCGTTGCCTGCTTGCTGATCGATATGTCTCCGGTGTCGGGAGTGAATTGGCCTGCGATAATTTTAAACAGAGTTGATTTTCCTGCACCGTTGATGCCGATTAACGCGCTTCGATCTTTGTCTTGAATGGTAATGCTGGCGTCTCGCAATATCGGATCGCCGGCAAATGATTTTTGAATGTGGGATGCTTGTAAAAGAATCATGAGAATCACCTTTATATCAACGTTTCCGTTCCAGTGTACATGACCATACGTGTTTAAACAATCGGACAAATAAGATTATAGGCATAACCGGAACTTTTTGGACGTACATGTTTGTAAGGGACAAGTACGCAAAGAGGTGACGACATGCAAGTACATATTCTTATCTGGATTCAACAATTGGAACATGCCTGGTTAGATGTATGGATGATTCTCTCTTCATTTTTTGGAAATACGAACTTCTATATTTTTGCCATTCCCATTGTCTATTGGTTCTTCGGAAAACGATTGGGTATCCGCGTTGCAACACTTGTTATTGCTTCGATCAGCATGAATGAAGCATTGAAAGTTTGGTTTCAGGTGATTCGTCCAATCGGCCATCCGGGAATCCGGTCCTTGTATATTCAATCTGCACCAGGATATTCTTTCCCGAGTGGGCATAGTCAATCAGCTATCACGTTTTGGGGGTATTTGGCCACCAGATTTCGAAACATTTGGTTTACGATACTTGCCGGCGCGATAATCGTTACTATTACATTTTCGCGATTATACTTAGGTGTTCATTGGCCGTTGGATGTTTTAGCCGGACTATTGCTGGGAGCCGCTGTGATCTGGTTGGGTTTGCGAATGGAGGATTTTTTTAGGGAAAAGCGGTTGACTTCCTTTGCGAGAATTTTTTCTGCAGGGGTGTTATCAGTCTTTATCTTTTTTATTTATCCAAAAGCAGAGGGAATTGAACTAAGCGGATATTTGTTTGGTATGCTTATTGGATATATGATAGAAGAAAAAATGTTAACATGCACAGTGCCAAGTTTCATTCTGGATCGTTTGGGTGTACTGATTGTTGGCAGCGGAGTGTTGGCTGCTTTGCGCGAAATTTTTATGCTGCTGATACCACCGGAGAATCTTTATTATTGGTTGGCATATAGCGTACTTGGTTTGTATATTAGCTGGATGGCGCCGTGGCTGTTTGTCAAACTTGGTTTTTATCGAAGAAAAGGTTGTTGATTCTTGACGCAATGGCAGTTGCCCGGTTATAAACAAATACCTGTTGCAACGTCAACGCACGTCTTTTTGGATCGTTTCCAAAAATATGATGATTTTGAGTAGAAAGGTCGTAGCAACAATGATCGTAGTTTCGAGTTATGGCAATGAATTTTCCGTAGAGCCAATTGAAGGCCGGACAATATTGACTTTAGTCAATGATAAAGTGAAAATTCCCGAATTGGATGGCATACCTTTTCAATGCCAATCGGGTACATGCAAACGTTGCATCGTATTTGTGAAACAAGGCCATGAATACTTGGCACCGCCGAGTCAAACAGAAATGCGTGCATTAGGTCCCAGGTTAGGAAACGGATTCAGATTAGCATGTCAAACAAAAGCCATTCAACAAAAAAAATTTTTACGGCAAAAAATGATACGGAAACGGCAAGAACTTGATGCAGAATATAGGGCTGCTGCCGACAAGATTATTATAGAACGATGCATGGGGCTGTCTGCCATTCAAAATGCCAAAACCATCATGCTGTATTCTGATTTTCGCGGTGAAGTTGGAACTCGCCAATTCGTTGAACGATTATTGGAGGACGGGAAACAAGTTTTTTTGCCAGTTACCGATCACGCGGCAAAATTATTGCTACCTGTACAAATCACGGGTTTTGAACAACTGCATCCAGGTGCATATGGTATTCTGGAACCGCAGATTCCGCCAGAAGCTGTGATAAATAAGCAGGATGCGTCCAATGTTTCTCTTGACGTTGTTGTTGTTCCTGGAGTTGCATTCCGAACAGATGGAGGACGCTTAGGTTATGGAGGAGGATTTTATGACCGTTTTCTAGCGAATCTACCCAATCCAGTGATAAAGATTGGTTTAGCATATCAGTTTCAAATTGATGAAACATTTCCTGTGGACGATCATGATGTAATGATGGATCTCGTTGTGACGCAGAAAAAAGTGTATGGAACCAAGTGAAAAATAAATTTAAAATTGTTGTTGACACTTTTTACGGTGTGTGATAAATTAATAAACGTCGCTTCGACAGATACAGCGATTCACGAAAAAAACCTGAAGTTCCTTGAAAACTAAACAAGTGCAGGGAGTTATATATGTAACTCCTGTCATTAGTCAGCAATGATTCTGACAGGGTCAAGTAATGAATAGGTAGCTCCGACAACCTTCGGTTGCGGAGTAAATTCACACGAAGTGCTGAAGCACTAAGTGTTCATTTGAGAGTTTGATCCTGGCTCAGGACGAACGCTGGCGGCGTGCCTAATACATGCAAGTCGCGCGGACGATGCAAAGCTTGCTTTGCATCGTTAGCGGCGGACGGGTGAGTAACACGTGGGCAACCTGCCGAATCGTTTGGGATAACACCCGGAAACGGGTGCTAATACCGGATAGTTTCTTCCTTCGCATGAAGGGAGACGGAAAGGTCCGTTCGGACCGCGATTCGATGGGCCCGCGGCGCATTAGCTAGTTGGTGGGGTAACGGCTCACCAAGGCGACGATGCGTAGCCGACCTGAGAGGGTGACCGGCCACACTGGGACTGAGACACGGCCCAGACTCCTACGGGAGGCAGCAGTAGGGAATCTTCCGCAATGGGCGCAAGCCTGACGGAGCAACGCCGCGTGAGTGATGAAGGCCTTCGGGTTGTAAAACTCTGTCTTCGGAGACGAACCCGTACGGGAGGAAATGCCCGTGCGTTGACGGTATCCGAGGAGGAAGCCCCGGCTAACTACGTGCCAGCAGCCGCGGTAATACGTAGGGGGCAAGCGTTGTCCGGAATCACTGGGCGTAAAGCGCGCGCAGGCGGCATTTCACGTCTGGGGTGAAAGTCCAGAGCTCAACTCTGGGATGGCCTTGGAAACGGGAGTGCTTGAGCGTCGGAGAGGTAAGGGGAATTCCACGTGTAGCGGTGAAATGCGTAGAGATGTGGAGGAACACCAGTGGCGAAGGCGCCTTACTGGCCGATTGCTGACGCTGAGGCGCGAAAGCGTGGGGAGCAAACAGGATTAGATACCCTGGTAGTCCACGCCGTAAACGATGAGTGCTAGGTGTTGGAGGGTACCACCTCCAGTGCCGAAGCTAACGCATTAAGCACTCCGCCTGGGGAGTACGGTCGCAAGACTGAAACTCAAAGGAATTGACGGGGGCCCGCACAAGCAGTGGAGCATGTGGTTTAATTCGAAGCAACGCGAAGAACCTTACCAGGTCTTGACATCCCGCTGACCGGTGTAGCGATACACCTTCCCTTCGGGGCAGCGGTGACAGGTGGTGCATGGTTGTCGTCAGCTCGTGTCGTGAGATGTTGGGTTAAG
The DNA here is from genome assembly GCF_022818495.1 of Fodinisporobacter ferrooxydans. Lineage (GTDB taxonomy): Bacteria > Bacillota > Bacilli > Tumebacillales > MYW30-H2 > Fodinisporobacter > Fodinisporobacter ferrooxydans. The sequence continues at coordinate 1,779,105 of NZ_CP089291.1, forward strand.
TCCCGCAACGAGCGCAACCCTTGATCTGTGTTGCCAGCATTCAGTTGGGCACTCACAGGTGACTGCCGGCGACAAGCCGGAGGAAGGCGGGGATGACGTCAAATCATCATGCCCCTTATGACCTGGGCTACACACGTGCTACAATGGGCGGTACAACGGGATGCGAAGCCGCAAGGCGGAGCCAACCCCTGAAAACCGTTCACAGTTCGGATTGCAGGCTGCAACCCGCCTGCATGAAGCCGGAATTGCTAGTAATCGCGGATCAGCATGCCGCGGTGAATCCGTTCCCGGGCCTTGTACACACCGCCCGTCACACCACGAGAGTTGACAACACCCGAAGTCGGTGGGGCAACCATTTGGGGCCAGCCGCCGAAGGTGGGGTCGATGATTGGGGTGAAGTCGTAACAAGGTAGCCGTATCGGAAGGTGCGGCTGGATCACCTCCTTTCTAAGGAATATAAGTCCCTTATGGGGATGCGAAAAAGAATGTTTGTGTTACACGAACATTGCCCTGCACTTGGTTAGTTTTGAGGGAACCTCCCTCAACTGGAAACATCCAACACTTGCATCGTGAGATGCAATGTAGTATGATGTCTTTCCTGCTTCCGCAAGGAAGCGTGAATATGGAATGGCTTTTTTATGTTCTTTGTTCTTGATGTTCTTTGAAAACTGGATAGCGAATTCTATCGTATACAGGATGAATACAATGCGTGGTAACTGCGCAAGCAGTACACAATTTCATCAAATGTTTTACCCGAGCGCTTAACGATTTTTTGGTATGCATGTTTTATGCAGCACCAAGCTGCGACTCGCTAGCGGCGAGAAGTGCCAGGAAGAGATTTCGTGAAGAAGTGAGCATAATGGAATTATGTGAACGATGAACGAAAGATCTGACAA